>DASQSQ010000446.1:0-3041 GCA_035642315.1 Mycobacterium sp. | reverse complement strand
GCGGCGGTCGATCGGGAGCTGATCGCCGGTGATGCGCTGGACGCCGGAGTCGGCGGGCACCCGAGCGAACGGGCGGTGGCGCTCATGCGGCAGCTCGGAATATCGGCCATTCCGGTACCCGAGGCCGACGGCGGCAGCGGTGGTTCCTTCCTGGCCTTCGCCGCCGCAATCGCCGAGGTGTCCAGGGCATCCTTCGCCACCGCGGCCTTCGTTGGGGGCGCCGCCCAAGTTGCCCGAGCCATCCTCCGGTTCGGCTCCCAACCGCAGATTGAAAAATGGATCGGGCCGCTCCTGCGTCATGACGTCTTCAGCAGCTGGGCGTTCACTGAGCCGGCGACGGGTTCCGATCCTCGCCAGATCGAGACGCGTGCCACTCATGATGGCAGCGACTGGGTCATCAGCGGCGAGAAGACTTTCATCACCCTCGCTCCCGTGGCCTCGGTTGCGGTCGTTTTCGCTGCCACCTCCCCCGGGCGGCTCGGTGCCTTCGTGGTGGACACGAGTACACCTGGATGGCACGTGGGTGCTCCCATTCCTCTACTGGCGGACGGATTCCTGACCGCGCCGGTCAGGCTGGACGAGGTGCGTGTCCCGGCGGACGCCGTACTCGGTGACCCGGACGACGGGTTCGCAGTGCTGATCGCCACCGAGGCGGAGGCCAAGGTCCGAGGCTGCGCAACCTGCGTCGGCATCTCCGAGCGAGCGGTTGAGGAAGCCACGCGCTATGCGCTGATCCGAGAACACCGCGGGGTACCAATCGGACGGAAGTTCCCGACGATCCAGAGCCTGCTCGGCACGATGCATGCGCGGACGTTGGCGGCGCGCAGCCTGACGATGTCGGTGGCAGCCGAGATCGACGCTGGCCTTGATGTCGTGGGAGACGCGGCTGCCGCGAAGATCATCGCGACGCAGACCGCACGAGAAGTGACGAGCGACGCCATCCAAGTGTGCGGTGCGTACGGGTTGAGTCGTGAGTTCCCAATCGAGCGCCTTTACCGCGAGGCGAAGGTGTTCGAGGTCGTCCAGGGAGTGGTCGAACTCCAACGCATCATCGCGGCCCGGGAGCTGATGAAGGCGCACGTTGGCGCCGGATCTGTGGGCAACGGGCGCCGCGCCTAGCTCCTCGTCGCCGACGAGGCCGTGCAGAAGAATCGAGATGGGAGTGGCAAGCACGATGGATTTCGACCTGTCCGACGACACGCAGGAATTACGTTCCGTCTGCAAGAGCTTTGCGGACGCCGAGATCAGGCCCTACGCGGCGCAATGGTCGGAGGACGCGACATTTGGCGCAAGTCTTTCGCAAATTGGGTTCGTCACAAACCACGGTGCGCCCACCAGGCGCCGGTCTGGTGACTTGCCCCAAGGGACGCCAGGCGGGATGCCGACGGGACGTCACTGCCATCCAGCTTGAACGGACAACGGAAAAGCATTCAAACGAAGGGCTATTCGTATGAAACTCGACGGATCATCGACTCTGGTGACCGGTGGAGCGTCCGGACTCGGTCTGGCGACCGTGCGTCGGCTCCTTGAAGCTGGAACGGGTTCCGTCGTGATCGCCGACCTCGGATCTTCGGCAGGTGCCGCGATTGCCGCCGAGTTGGGTGAACGCGTGCACTTCGTCGCCGCTGACGTGCGCAACACCGACGAGCTGAGCGCAGCGCTCGATAGGGCGACGAAAACCGGAGACCTTCGTGCCGTCGTGCATTGCGCCGGCCGCGGAGGGCCGGTGCGGGTAGTCGACAAGGCGGGCGAGCCCGGCTCACTCGACCTTTACACGGAGATCGTCACGATCAATCTGATCGGATCGTTCAACGTCCTGCGGCTCGCCGCGGCGCGGATGGCGAACAACGAACCGGTCGACGGTGATCGCGGTGTCGTCATCCTCACCGCATCCGTCGCGGCCTTCGAGGGGCAGATCGGGCAGATCCCCTATGCATCGTCGAAGGCGGGCATCGTCGGCATGACCATCGTGGCAGCGCGGGACCTCGCTGGGCGACAGATCCGGGTCAACACGATTGCACCCGGAACGTTCGACACCCCGCTGATGGCAAGGGCTTCCGAGGACGTACGAGCATCACTGGCGAAGGCGGTTCCGCATCCGAGTCGTCTCGGTGATCCAGACGAGTACGCGCGTCTGGCCTTGGCGATCATCGACAACGGGATGATCAACGGGGAGACGATTCGTCTCGACGGTGCTATCCGGATGCCTCCTCGATGAGCGCGGAACTGCCGACGCCGCCGGAAGCGGGGATCGTACGGGAAGTCCGTGATCACGTTGGGCTGATCATCATCAGCCGGCCCGCGGTACGGAATGCGGTGGACCGGGCCACCGCCTTCGAGATCGCCGATGCCGTCGACTCGTTCGAGGCCGATCGAGCCGTGCTGGCGATAGTGATAGCCGGTAGTGGCGGGTTCTTCTGTGCAGGAATGGATCTCAAGGCCCTGGCGGCGACCGGACAAGGGCCGGTGACACCGACCAGGGGAGCCTTCGGCATCGTGGAGAAACCCCCTGCCAAGCCGTTCATCGCCGCAGTCGAAGGAGCGGCCCTGGGCGGAGGGCTCGAAATCGCCTTGGCCGCCGATCTGGTCGTCGTCGCGGACGATGCGAAGCTAGGCCTGCCCGAAGTCGCGCGCGGCCTGATTGCAGGCGCTGGCGGAGTGTTCCGGCTGCCCAACCGAATTCCGCGCGCTTTGGCCTTGGAAATGATGCTGACCGGGAAGCCGATCACAGCCCAACGCGCTTACGACATTGGTCTGGTGAACGACGTCGTGCCTGCAGGCAAGGCCCTCACGCGTGCCGTCGAGGTGGCGAACGAGATCGCCGCGAACGCGCCCATCGCGTTGCGGGCCTCGAAGGCCATCGCCATTCGATCGACGCACTGGCGCGACGAAGAGGCGTTCGCGCTACAACGCCCCCTTGCCGACGTCGTCCGGGAGTCGGCGGACGCTGCAGAGGGCGCGAAGGCCTTCATCGAGAAGCGCTCACCCGTTTGGCAGGACTGCTGACGTGACACCGAATCGCACTCCCCGCAACCACTCAA
>DASQSQ010000445.1:0-7831 GCA_035642315.1 Mycobacterium sp. | reverse complement strand
AAGGGAGTATCGAGACTGAGTCGGCCCATGCTCAAGACGAGCCGTAATAGCCCTCCATCGCAGGTCCGGCTCATGCGGAATTGTTGTCAGTGGCGTGTGGGATGGTTCAGCGAGATGAGCCGCCACACCACCTTCAAGTTCTGTCTCGATCCGACGGTCGAGCAGCAAGAAAGGTTGGCGCGGCATGCCGGGGCGGCCCGCTTTGCATTCAATCAGTGCCTGCGCATGGTCAAAGATGCCCTGAGCGAACATCGAACCGACTCAGATGTCGAGGTGCCGTGGAGTGGATTTGACCTTATTAACTCATTTAACGCCTGGAAAAAGACTGCAGACGCTGGTCGGGTATTTTCGGTGCGCGTTGAAAGCTTGGTCGGATTCGCGTTCCGGCGAACGCCGCGGTCGCCGGGCCGGGTTTCCGGTCGAGCCGGGATCCGAGTTGGCGAAAGCTGTCCCCGGTCAGTGACACTGCCGGGCATCGGTATCGTGCGAGTCCGCGACGACAGTCGCCGACTTCGGCGCATGCTGAGCAAAGGCAGAGCGAAGATCTTGTTCGCCACTATCAGTCAGCATGCCGGCCGTTGGTGGGTTGCCCTGAATGTTGAGGCTGCAGACTTACACCCAAGCAACCGCCACGCCGCTCGCGATCCCGCCGACCGGGAGGGATGGGTCGGCATCGACCGCGGGCTATCCATCTATTTGGTCGCTGCCACTGCCGATGGCCGCCGGGTCGGCCGAGTCGAGAACGCGCCCAAAGCTCTTGTCCGTGGTATGCGACGCCAGCAACATCTTGGAAAATCCTTGTCCCGCAAGAAGAAAGGATCAAACAACCGCCGCCAAGCGATTATCCGCCTGGCTCGCCACCATCACCGCATTGCCAATATCCGTCGACATTTCCTTCACGAGGTATCGAACCAGCTAGTCAAGACCCACGATCGGGTCGTCATCGAGGATCTGAACATTGCCGGAATGGTCCATAACCATCGGCTTGCCCGCGCAATCAACGACGCGGGATGGGCCGAATTGGCGCGCCAGATGCGCTATAAGGCGGAGTGGCGCGGTGGTGAAGTCGTGGTTGCCGATCGCTGGTATCCGTCGAGCCAAATCTGCTCTCGATGCAATGTGCGCCTCCAGGGTCTCTCATTGGGTGATCCACAATTCCGCTGTGGGTGCGGCTACTCCGCTGACCGCGACTTGAATGCCGCAGTCAACCTCGCCCGATGGGGCGAGCAGCATGCTTACCCCAAACCCCGGACCCGCAAGCGAGCAGGCCGGGTTACCAAAGCCCGCCGACGGGATGGCTCTGATGGGCACTGCCCGCCTGTTAGTGAAACCGGCCCGGTTGACGCGGGAACCGATGTTCACCCTGCCCCTGCAGCGTGAACAATGGGACGCCCGAGAAGGGCGGTGCCGACCACGTGAGCATAATTTCTCGGCACGCTTTAACGTAGACCCGTGACCCCCCCTGCGGATGCGACGACGAACTCCTGGTCGACGATGTTGACCTGGCGCGCACACGACGCCAGGCGAATGGAATCGGTACGAGTCCAGTTGTCCGGCAAGCGAATCAAGGCCAACGGCCGCATCGTGGCGGCCGCCACCGACAGCAACCCGGCGTTCGCCGCCTACTACGACCTGCAGACTGATGATCGCGGCGCAACCAGGCGACTCGGGATGACGGTCACATCGGCCGAGCGTGAACGACAGCTCGCCGTGGCCCGCGACGAGGAAAACATGTGGATGGTCACCGACCATCAGGGCGAGTCGCGGGCTGCCTACGATGGCGCGCTTGACGTCGACGTAGTCTTCAGCCCGTTTTTCAACGCGCTGCCGATTCGCCGCTGCGACTTGATGGAGCGGGCCGATTCGATCACCGTGCCGACGATTTACGTGCGGCTGCCGGAGATGGTGCTCAGCTCAGCCGTGGTCAGCTACAGCAGCCCAACCCCGGGAAGTGCGGAGGGGATCAAGGTGCACTCGCCGGTGTCCGAGGTCACGCTGACCGTCGACGCCGACGGGTTCATTGTGGATTACCCAGGCTTGGCAGAGCGGATCTGATCACCCCGCCGGCACGCCCCGCGGCGGCCAGCTCCTGGCGCCAGTTCTCTTCGCCGACGAACACGGTGACGATCTCGGGCCTCGAGAAACTGTCGTAACGGGTCCGCGCGGCATGCCCGGCCTCGACAAGCTCGGCGACGGAGTTGTTGTGCGCCAAAGACTCCCGGGCTTCGGTGAGCAACTCGATGGCCCGGTCGACTGCCGGCAGCAGCTGGCCGGAGTTGGCTTCGCACATGGCCCGCACCAGATCCGGTGCGCTGCCCGCCACCCGCGTGCCGTCCCGGAACGACCCCGCGGCCAGTGCGAAGGCGAGCGGAACCTCCGAGGCCGTGGCCGCGAGCGCTTCGGCGAGCAGATGCGGCAGATGCGAGATCGCCGCCGCGGCGGCGTCGTGGTCGTCGGATCTGGCCGGCACCACCACCGACCCGCAGTCCAGCGCCAGCTCCATCACCATCGACCAGATCGCGGGGTCGACGTGGTCGTCCACGCTGATCACCCACGGCGCACCGGTGAATAGCCGGGCATGGCCGGCGGCCCAACCCGAGTGCGCCGTCCCCGTCATCGGATGCCCGCCGACGAACCGCGCCTGCAAGCCGGCGGCGATCACCTCGTCGAGCACCGCGCTTTTGACGCTGGTGACGTCGGTGAGTGGACAGTCGGGGGCCGATTCACTGATGTGGGTGAGCAGGATCGGCAACGCCGGCATGGGCACGGCCAGCACGATCAGCGCGCCGGCATCCGCGGCGCGGGTCAGCGCCTCGGTCAGGTCGGTCGTGGCGTCGAAGCCATCGAACCGGGCCGCCTGGGCCCCTTCGACCGACCGGTTGTATCCGAAGGCCTCGCGGCCGGCCGCCGTCACCGCACGCAGTATCGAGCCGCCGATCAGGCCCAGGCCCAGCACGCACACCGGTGTCTTCGTCACCCGTCAAGGTTGGCATATTCGCCGGGAAAGCCTGCGCCCGATAGGCGGCCGACGCGAGGCCGATCTGCTGGTCAACGGGCTGGAGGGGGACTAGCGTAAGCGCCCATGGGCGCACAGCGTGCTTCCGCGCAGGCGGACACACCGGACGGGTTCGGTGTGGCCGTTGTACGCGAAGATGGTCAATGGCGCTGTTCGGCCATGCCATCGAAAGCCCTGACCAGCTTGACCGCCGCAGAAACCGAGCTGCGCGAGCTGCGCAGCGCAGGCGCCGTTTTCGGACTGCTCGACATCGACGACGAGTTCTTCGTCATCGTCCGCCCGGCCCCGTCGGGAACTCGGCTGTTGCTTTCGGACGCCACCGCCGCACTGGACTACGACATCGCCGCCGAGGTGCTGGACAACCTGGACGCCGACATCGATCCCGAGGATCTGGAGGATGCCGACCCGTTCGAGGAGGGTGATCTCGGGTTGCTCTCCGATGTCGGGCTGCCCGAGGCGGTGCTGGGCGTCATTCTCGACGAGACCGATCTTTACGCCGACGAGCAGCTCGGCCGCATCGCCCGCGAGATGGGCTTCGCCGAGGAACTGTCGGCGGTGCTCGACCGTCTCGGTCGGTGATCGCAAGCGCGGCGGAGCCGGGCGCAGCGGGTCGCCGCCGTGGGCCTCGGACGGTGGGGTCCGACGAAGTCCTGATCCGTGCCGCCCTGGCGGTCGCCGCTACCGCAGGGCCGCGTGACGTTCCGGTGGGTGCGGTGGTGGTCGCCGCCGACGGAACCGAGCTGGCCCGAGCGGTCAATGCGCGCGAGGCGGTCGGTGATCCGACCGCCCACGCCGAGATCCTGGCCATGCGGGCTGCTGCTCGCGTACTCGGCGATGGGTGGCGGCTGACCGGAGCGACGCTGGCGGTCACCGTCGAGCCGTGCACGATGTGCGCGGGCGCGCTGGTGATGGCGCGGGTCGACCGTCTGGTGTTCGGGGCCTGGGAGCCCAAGACCGGGGCGGTCGGCTCGCTGTGGGACGTGGTCCGCGACCGGCGGCTCAACCACCGTCCGGCCGTGCGCGGCGGGGTGCTGGCCGACGAATGCGCTGCTCTGCTGGAGGACTTCTTCGCCCGCCAGCGATTGGGGTGAGCAGGACGGTGTTGGGTAAGCTGTCCGGCGGTGGCGTGTCCGAGCGGCCTAAGGAGCACGCCTCGAAAGCGTGTGACGGGTAACCCCCGTCCGAGGGTTCAAATCCCTCCGCCACCGCCACGGATCTACCCCTGTTTGCGCAGGTGAAAGCGTCATTTCACACACCGTCCGAGCCGGTTGGGCGCGCTTCGGGCACGGAATGGGCACACTTCAAATCGAGCGCATCGGCGACGGCATCGAGGTCTGAGTCGAACAGGTCGGCATAGGTGTCGAGAGTGACCTTGGCCGATGTGTGGCCGAGCATCCGCGACGGCGGTTCATCCCAGAGCCTCCGACCGCGCCTCGTGCAAGTCGGATTGCCGGTCCGCGGCGACGACGAACACCAATCGCTCCGCGAACGCGATGCAATCGGCAATACGGTCGGCTAGCTCCGCCGCTCGAGTACGGCGGGCGCCGGCCAGATGCGGCGCCGCGGTATGCACGTCGAGATAGGCGGCCTGCAGCTGGGCCTGACAGCCACGTAGCGCGGCCATTGCCGCGGTCGCGTCGGCGACGTTGGGGGCGCTCACCGGTCGGCCTCGGCGCTCCCGAGGTACTGGACCAGAGCCGCCGCTGTGTCAAATAGCGACTGTGCCTCAATTAGCCGAGACACAGCCTCTGACGCGATTTCCGAGCGGCTGCACTGGTCTAGCGGCTTGTATTTATCGGGCGCCGTTTCGATGAACGCAGGCAAGCTGAACGTCGGTGGGGTACTGGACATTGCTCAACTCCTTACAGTTGGGCGAACACCCCGGCGGCGGTTGCGGCCGTCGTCGGGACGCTGGAAGTCTTGGGTATCTGTTCAACACGCGCACAATGAGCGGCGCGGTTCAACGGCTCGAGCGATTGACAGGAAACCAACAGGAGCCGCGTGGCAGCCGTGGGCACAATCTGGGCACAATTGGGCACAAACCGGCGCAATCCAAGAGAATTACGCTGACTGTTATTCCGCAGGTAAGCGGCGGTGCGAGGCGCTGACCCGCGGCCGCGCGGAGGGTTCAAATCCCTCCGCCACCGCCATTGTTACCGTCGAGAAATCGCAGGTGAAGTCCTATTTCGGTGCTTGCTGCGAACTGTCGAGAGCGCCTCTTAGCCATGAAGTTCGGCGCTAGCTTTCTCATGAGGTGGGGCGTGACGTCATGGTCGAGAGTGCGCCGCCCAGATCGGGGCCTTGCCGGACTGCCTCAGTCGCGGTTGCCTGCGGGATAACCTGTTCCGCAACGCGTTTGAGGTAGGGCCAGGCTTGGTCTGGCGGGAGCCCCCCGCAGAGCGGCGACAGGTTGAGCATCTCGCCGGCGGCCACCTTCGCGGCCGCCTCGGGAACGGTGAGAATGCGGTGAGATCGGGACGTCCGCCGGAGTTCATCGACCGTAAGAGCCGACGTAATACCTGCTGAGGTGGTGTTTTCGGGGTTCCATTCCGCATAACTGCGGGCGTCGTGCAGCAGATAGGGTCCCAACTCCTGCCATGCCTGCTCGAGGTTATCTGCCACGAAGCACACGCTGGGTGTATCGCGCGGCGGTAGCAGGGTCATGCCGGGCTCATGGCCATGTTGGCGACATGATCGTTCGTACTCCTCTTGCATGCCCGGAACTGTGCCTTGGGCAAGGAGACTCAGACCGTACCGGCCGGCCCGCCGAGCTGCCGCAAGGCTTCCCCCGCCCCACATCAGCATGGGGCCGCCTGGGGTGAAAGGGCTTGGGGTAACCGTGATTCGGCGGCCGTCGCGTTCGACGACCTGCCCTGCCAGCAACTCACGTACCAGCGCGACGTTTTCGTCAGCGAGACGTCCACGGTGGCGGACGTTCTTACCGAAGTGCTCGTATTCCTCCGGGCGGTAACCAAGGCCCAACGTAAAAGACGTGCGACCGCGGCTGATGATGTCAACCACGGCCATCTCCTCGGCCAGGCGGACAGCGTCGTAGAGCGGCAGGATCACCACCGCGTTGATCGCCAGCGAACGGGTTCTGGCGGCGATCGCCGAGGCGAGGATCAGCGGCGTGGGGAGGTAGCCATCCGGGCTGGCGTGGTGCTCACAGACCACCGCGGCTAGACAGCCGTGATCTTCGGCCCACCCGCACATGTTCAGGGCAGCTTGGTAGAGCTCGTCGACCGGGGCACCGAAGGACGGCGCCCGCATGTCGAATCTCAGGGAGAACATCACGCCTCCTCAACGACTGCAATGGGTGACGCTGGTGGGACCGGATCACCCTGTCTGCCAATGCTTCTAGCGAGGTGCGCGGCTACTGCGGTCCCCTCTTTGGTCACTGGCTGACCTTCGCGCCTAACGCAATTCGCCGATTCGGCTCACGCGGTGTCAATCGCAGCGACTCGATTTTCTCCGATCTGCGATATTCAACCACCGATTCCTCCTAGGGTGTCCGGTAACTAATTCCCGATCGGCGCGGGCACTAGCTTTGTTAATTCGATTGGCGTCCAGAGATTTGGCGTCCGTGGAAGTTGTGGAGCCCCGATGAGCAGTAACCCCCGCACCGCACGCCACCCCCGTCGATGGGGCGTTGGTATCGGCGTGACCGCCGCATTAGCCGCCGCGATGATCGGTTTGGCCAGTACGCCGACCGCTCGCGCCGACACCCCGGAGGATGTGCTGGACCAAGCCATTCAAGACTTGGCGCAAGCGACCCAGGTGTTGGAGCAGGCCCCGACCGCATCGCTCGATGCGCAACAACTGGCGGCCTTGACTCCCGAAGAAAACCTCATCGCCACCAGCCAGTCGTTTGCCTCCGTCCTGGAGGCGGACCAGGCTGAGCTACCGGCAGCCGACCAAGCTGGCCTGGCCGATGTGGACCAGAGCCTGCTCCAAGCCGACCACGGCTTGCTCGAGGCTGCCCAGGGATTCCTCACGGCTGACCAAGCCGGCGACCTCACGAGCTTCGCGTCGGCCCTGCCAACCAACTTGGCGACGCTCGACGCTGACTTCGGGTTGCTTGGTGCCGCCCTCAACGTGGGCGCCGCCGAACTCGGCGCCGCGTTCTTCAACGCGATCGGCGTTCCGGACATCTTCCTCCCCTAACACCGGTTGCCACGCCGGGTAAGGTCGAAAGGTCAGACTCGCTGGGGGGCCGGCGTGTGGCGGTGCCGTCAATAAGAACTCGGCGGCGCGTAACTGCTTGAGGGGCGTGGAGGGACTTGGAGGGCGTGGACCTCGTACTCGGCATGTCGATGGCGCCATCGACAGTCCGAATGGTGCTGGTCGAAGGGAAAAACGGTGATGGCGCCACCGTCGACCAGGATGGTTTCCCGGTTGCCACCGCAGCGAACACCGGCAACGCGCCAACCCTGACCGCGGCCAACCAGGCGATGGCCGCGATCCTGGGCACCCGGGAAGGCGCCACTCAGGAGGGCTATCGGCTGGCCTCGACCGGCGTGACCTGTGCGGATCCCGTCGAGGCCGATGCCTTGCGCGATGCGTTGGCTGCCCACCGGGTGGAAAACATCATGCTGGTCTCGGCCTTTCTGGCTGCGGCGGCGCTGGCACAGTCGTTCGGCACCACCATCGGCTACGCCCACACCGGGTTGCTGTTCATCGAGCCGGAGTGCGCGACGGTTGCCGTCGTCGACTCCACAAGCGGTTCGATCACCGATGTGCGCAAAGCGCCCCTCCCGGTTGACGACGCGGACGCCGTGGCCGAGCTGACCGCGATGGCCGCCGACGTGGGCAGCC
>DASQSQ010000444.1:0-2329 GCA_035642315.1 Mycobacterium sp. | reverse complement strand
GAAAGTGAGCAGGAACATCACATACGCGGCCACGCCGTAGGCCGCGATCAGGACACCACCGACAGAGCTGCCGGCGGGCCGCAACGAGGTCCCATCGCTGGGCGCCACACCAAGATTGTGCGCCGCTTTTCAGGCGAATACTAGATCTCGCGAAAGCCCGCTAGACGCGGGGCGCGACGGGCTGTTCCTCATGCAGTTCGGGCTCCTCGGCGTGAGTACGACGGCTACTGATCAGCAACCCGAACACTGCTCCCACCACGCAGACGACGGCCGTGACGGTGAAGATGCCCCCATACATTTGGGCGAACGCGTTCCGGTAGAGGTTGCCCTGCGCGAGGAGCCGTTCCGCCAAGCTCGCGTTGGCCGGCACCTGCGCCGACAGCCTCGAAACGATGTGGGGCAGTTGATAAAAGCCCCACGCACTCAGCGCGGCCACCCCGATCAGCATGCCCGTCATCCGGGCCACCACCACCGCCGCCGATGCGATGCCGTGCTGCGCAGAGGGCACCACCCGCAAGCTGGCGGACGTCAGCGGACCGATCACCAGGCCCAGCCCCAAGCCGGCGACCGCCAGGTCGGTGTCCAACGCGGGCAATGACAACAGGCCAAAGATGTTGTGCCGCTGGTCGAGTAGGTTGACCGACCACTTCGAGATCAGCCAGTAGCCGCCGGCCGCGATCAACAGCCCGACGAAGGCCATCGCCCGGTCGCCGACTTTGGTGGCGATCCAGCCGCCCAGCAGCGCCCCGATCGGCAGCGCAATCAGAAAGCGCAGCAGCAGGATTGCGGCCTGGTCTTGCTGCTTGCCGAGCACACCCTGAGCGAACAGTTCGACATCGACCAGCGTGACCATCAGCGCCGAACCGGCGCACAGCGACGCGCCGAGCGCGGACAGGAACGGGCCGAAGTGCACACCGGTGGGCTCGATCAGCTTGGTGCGCGCAAACCGCTCCCACAGCGCGAAAATCACGGCCACGCCCACTGCCGCGTAGATTAGCGGTGGCCCGTAGCTGGGCAGCACCTCTTGACCGTTCGGGGATGGGTTATACAGCCCAATCACCGCCAGGCCCAACGTGATTGCCAGCAGCAGGCCGCCGACCACGTCGATCTTTTCCGGGTCGGCGCTGCGATCCCGCGACGGCAGGCTGAATTGGATCATCACCATCGCGGCGAGCGCCAGCGGCACGTTGATCCAGAACACGTCCTGCCAGCGACTCGTCAGCCAGACGATGAAGATTCCGTAGAGCGGGCCGAGCACGCTGCCCAGCTCCTGCGCGGCACCGATGCCGCCGAGGATTCCGGCGCGGTTGCGCTGGGACCACAGATCGGCGCCCAGGGCAAGCGTCACCGGCAGCAGCGCACCGCTGGCCACGCCCTGAATGGTGCGGCCGACCACAAGCATATGCAGATCGGTCGATAGCGCGGTCACGACCGAGCCGACGATGAACGCGGCCAGGCTGGCCTGGAGCAGCAGTTTGCGGCCGAATCGGTCCGAGGCGCGGCCGAGCAGCGGCATCGCGGCGATGTAGCCCAGCAGGTACCAGGTGACGATCGGCGTGATTTTTTGCAGCTGATTGATCGGGATGCCGATGGTGTTGATGATGTCGCGCATGATGGTGACCACGACGTAGGTGTCGAGGGCACCGAGCAGTACGGCGAGGCTGCCCGCACCGATGGCGACGCCGCGGCCGGCGTGCGGCGCCGTCATCCGGCTACCGGCGGCTTGGTGACCTGTACCGGGGCGTTCCAGTTCGACAGCGTCATCTGGACCGAGTTGCCCGCGCTTTGGTCCAGCTTGGCCTGCGCCAACTGGTGATCACCCGACTCTTGGATCCAGACGGTCGCCGGCAGCGGCTGGGTGGCTTTCAGTTGCGGCGCAAGCCCATTCACCGCGTCGGCCGACGCGGTCCCGGTGATCTTGACCGTGCTCTGCCCGTTGATGTTTTCGCGTGATTCGGACTTGGGGTTACTGATGTTGGTCAACACGTTGGCCAAACCGGTGTTCGGGTTGAGGATCTCCGACGGGTCATAGATCGCGGACGCCGGGCCGAAACTTTCCCAATGACCCGGGGTCAGCGCCGCGTACAGGGTTCCGTCGTCGACCACGAACTGGGCATCGACGCTCGAGCCCAACACCGTGAGGTCGGCCTGGCCCGTGGCGGCGGTGGGTGAGGTGGTCAGGTCGCCGGTCAGCGTCTTGACCGGAAGTCCCTTGATCGTGCCGATCACCGACAGCACCAAGTGCACGCTCTTGACGTTCTTGGTGGTCTGGCTCGACTCCTTGATCAGCGGGGCTGCATCCGGCAGCGGTGCGCTGGACTGCTTGGAC
>DASQSQ010000443.1:0-7910 GCA_035642315.1 Mycobacterium sp. | reverse complement strand
ACCCGTGCAGTGACCTACCATTTCCCGTGCAAGCGCGACCTAGTCGCGGCCGTTCTGCATCGCCGGTTGCCAGTGGTGGCACAGGCGACGACCGAAGGTCTGGAGGCCTTAATTCAACGCAGCACGGCCCCGTCAGTTCGTGACGTCGTCGAGACGATCCTGGAACCGTACGTGACCATGCTGCGAGAGGAACCGCGGCCGGTCTTGCGCTGGATCAAGGTCTTCAACCAGCTTGCGCTGACTGAGGATCGGATCTGGACTGACGAATTCGGTGTCGAGCCCAGCTTCCCCGACCTGTTCCTCACGGCTATCGCGAGGGCGCTGCCGGATATCAGCGATGAGAAGGTGCAGCGTCGTGCGGCTATTGCGATGTATTCGATGATCACCATGCTTGCCAGCGCCGACCGGGCTGCCTACGGTCATCCGCTGGGGAAAAAAGGGCTTGACCCCGAATGGCTCGAGCAGCTCGTCATCTTCACGACCGCGGGCCTCGAGGGTCGGACAGCAAGCCAGCGCGCAACGACACGGCGTAAACGAGGTGGCTAGCGGATCGCGTCGCTACATGCGCGTCAACGTAAACGGGTAGGTGTACGTGCCACCCGGTGCGCCGCCGCAGTTGGTGTCGAAGGAGGAATTGATGGCACCGGCTTGCGCGGTGGCGTCCCAGCTGTAGATGTCGTGCGTCGGGATGACGGGGCCGTAGTAGACGTCTCCGCAGCGCAGTCCTGTCGGATCATCAACGGTAAGCGTGTACTGCCCATTGTTGAGTTGCGCGTTCGTCTGCCATTCATATGCTCGGGCGACGGGCCGGGGCGTAGCCGAGACCTGAACGCATCCGGGCGGACATGCGCCGGGTTGTGGAGCGACCATCGTCCACACCCATGTGTGGAAGTCGTACCGGCCCTGGATATGGACTTCGTAATTGCCCAAGGGTATCTGAGCGTGGCTGGGTGCCCCGAAGGCGACGGCGGCGGCCGCGACTGCGACTCCGCTAGCCAAGAGCCGCTGGCTGACTCGTGCGATACCGCTGAGTTCCAAACCGCGATACGACACATCGCACATCGGTCTATTCAAACGCTAGAACCATATTTATGCAACTGTATAAATGGCCCCGCCGCATGTGCACTCTCGGTGCAAAGCCGTTAGACCGGAACCAGCTCCACACCGGTGAGCACCACAGCGTCCTCCCGGGCCGGCGCTGTCACGCTGGCCAGCAGCCGGCCGTCGTCCTTCCAGACGGCGGCTTTCAGCGTCTCGCCCGGGTAGGCCACGCCGGTGAAGCGTGCGCCATACGACGCGACGGCGGCGACGTCGGCGTCGAGCAGCGCGTCGACGAGCGCCTTACAGGTCATGCCGTAGGTGCACAAGCCGTGCAGGATGGGCCGCGGAAACCCTGCGGCAGCGGCAAATTCGGGATCGGAGTGCAGCGGATTGCGATCGCCGCACAGCCGGTACAGCAGCGCCTGCTGCGGCGATACCGCGATGTCCAGTTCGAGATCCGGCGCCCGGTCGGGTGCGCTCGCCGAGGTGGACGCCCCTCGCTCGCCGCCGAACCCGCCTTCGCCGCGGGCGAAGATCGATCGCCGCTGCGTCCACAACAGCGTTCCGTCCCACGCGGTGACGCTGGTTTCTGACCAGATCACCGCGGCCTTGCCCTTGTCCCAGATGTCGGTGAACCGGGTGACGGCCTTCGCGGCGCCCGAGGGGGGCAGCGGCGCCGGCGCGGTTACCTGCTCACTGGCGTGCAGGACCTTGCCCAGCTCGATGTCGATGCCGGGGAACCGAACGGTTGGCGGCTTGGTGGCGTGGAAGGTGGCCGCCACGTTGCCGAACGTCGGCAACACCTGCGGGGTGTCGTCGACCAGGTAGCGCAGCTCACGTGGGTCCATCGGGTCGGCGCCCGCGCCCAGTCCCAAGTGGTAGAGCTGCACATCGCTGCTGCTCCAGGAGAATTCGATCGGATCGAGTTCGGCGGCGAGTGCGACGTCGGGGTCGATGGGCATGTCAGTTCTCTCCTGCAAGATGCAGCGCCGCCACGTAGCCGAAGGTCATCGCGGGGCCGATGGTGCCGCCCGGGCCGGGATACGTATGCCCCATCACCGGAGCGCTGACATTGCCCGCCGCGTAGAGGCCTTCGATGATGCTGCCGTCGTCGCGCAGTGCCCGGCCGTGTTTGTCGGTGCGGATGCCGCCCTTGGTGCCCAGGTCGCCGGGCACCATCTTGGCGGCGAAATACGGTGGGTGGCTGATCTCGCCGAGATTGGGGTTCGGCTTGTTGGTCGGGTCGCCGTAGTACTTGTCGTAGGCGCTCTCGCCGCGGTGGTAGTCGGCGTCGACGCCTGAGCGGGCAAAGCCGTTGAAGCGCTCGACCGTCGCTGTGAACTCGTCGACCGGCAGGCCGGCCTTGGTGGCAAGCTCCTCGAGCGTATCGGCCTGGACAATCACGCCGGAATCCAGCCATTTGCGTGGAATACGTTGTCCTGGTTGCAATCCGGCGAAGATGTAGCGGTTACGGTATTGCTGGTCGAACACCAGCCACGCCGGAATGTTCTCCCCCGGACCCGGACCTTGCCCGTAGTCGCCGCCGTACATGTGGTGGCACGCCTCGACATAGGGCATCGATTCGTTCATGAATCGCTTGCCGGACATGTTGACGATGATGGAGCCGGGCGAGTTGCGCTCCGACAATGCGAACCACGGTGCGCCCACCAGTGGGACTGTCGGACCCCACCAGGCGTCTTCCATGATTTCCAGTGCAGCGCCGAGTTTTTCGGCGGCGAGAATCCCGTCGCCAGTGTTGGCCTTCGCGCCGACGGTCCACTCGGTGGTGATCGGAGCACGCTGGTATTTCACCCGCATCTGCTCGTTGTGCTCGAATCCCCCGCAGCCGAGGATTACTCCTTTGCGGGCCCGAATAAGCTGCGGCTCACCGGATTCGGGTGCTCCGGTATGACGCACGTAGACGCCGCGGACCGCGCCGTCCTCGACGTAGAGGTCGGTCAGGGCGGTGTTCAGCTCTACCGGGACCCCGGCCCTGCGCAGCCCGATCCGAAGCGGCGCAATAAGAGCGCGACCCATACCGACAAGGTTCTTGCCGGTCGCCTTCGCCCACATGGTGCGCGCGCCCACCTTGAGGCTGCGCAGTACACCTCTCGGATGCCGCTTGAGCTGGTTCAGCCGCACGTAGTCCTGTTGCATCACAACGACATTCAGCGGGACCTTGCCGTACGGAGGCTCCAGCCCGGGCATATCGGGGCCGAGCTTGTTGGCGTTGAATGGCTTCGGTTCGATGGAACGGCCGGCCGGCCGGCCGCCTGGGGCCTCGGGGTAGTAGTCGGCATACGCGGGCACCCAGCACATCTTCAGCGGCGTCTCCTTGAGCACAAACGACAGCATTTCGGGCCCGCGTTGCAGGTAGGTGTCGATGCGTTCCGGTTCGACGATGTCGCCGATGATGCCGTGCAGGTAGGTGCGGGCCGCTTCCGCGGTGTCCTTGACGCCGTCGCGCTGCAGAACCTCGTTGTTGGGAATCCACACGCCGCCGCCCGAACGTGCAGTTGATCCGCCGTAGTGGGCAGCCTTCTCGATGACTATTGTCGAAAGACCCCGGTGGGCGGCCGCAAGGGCAGCAACCATGCCGGCGCCGCCGCTCCCGACCACGACGACGTCGAACTCCTGAGCTGTCACGTAGAACACGTTATAGAATTGCCGGGGCCGGGCGCTACTGGCCCGGTCACACGAACGAGGGGACTTCGGTCAAATGATCCCGCTAGCCACCCGTGACGAGCTGGCCGCCGACCTCGCGCAGGCCGAGCGGAGCCGCCAGCCGATCGCGCCGTTGACGGCCGCGCACCCCGAGATCGACGTCGTCGACGCCTACGAGATCCAGCTGATCAACATCCGTCAGCGGGTCGCCGAGGGCGCGAGGGTGGTAGGTCACAAGGTGGGCCTCTCGTCGCTGGCGATGCAGCAGATGATGGGCGTCGACGAGCCGGACTACGGACACCTGCTCAACGAGATGCAGGTATTCGAGGACACCCCGGTCAAGGCGGACAAGTACCTCTACCCGCGGGTCGAGGTCGAAGTCGGATTCATCCTGGCTCACGACCTGCCGGGCGCGGCCTGCACCGAAGACGATGTCCTGGCGGCGACCGAAGCGTTGGTGCCGTCGATTGAGCTGATCGACACCAGGATCACCGACTGGAAGATCGCGCTGTGCGACACCATCGCCGACAACGCCTCATCGGCGGGCTTCGTGCTCGGCGCGGGGCGGGTGGCGCCGTCCGACATCGACGTCACCCAGATCGACGCGGTGCTGACCTGCAACGGCGAGGTGGTGGCCAAGGGTCGCAGCGACGCCGTCCTGGGAAATCCGGTGACCGCGGTGGCGTGGCTGGCCCGCAAGGTGGAAAGCTTTGGTGTACGGCTTCGAGCCGGTGACATCGTGTTACCGGGTTCGTGCACCCGGGCCATCGACGCCCGGCCCGGCGACAACTTCGTCGCCGATTTCGCCGGCCTCGGGTCCGTGCGGTTGTCCTTCGAGTAAAGGAGCGTTCATGCCTTCCAAGGCCAGTGTGGCCATTGTCGGGTCGGGCAATATCAGCACCGACCTGCTCTACAAATTGCTGCGCTCGGATTGGCTCGAACCGCGCTGGATGGTGGGTATCGACCCGGAAAGCGAAGGCTTGGCGCGGGCCCGCAAGCTGGGTTTGGAGACCACCCACGAAGGTGTTGACTGGCTCCTCGCCCAGCCCGAAAAACCCGACATGGTGTTCGAGGCGACCAGTGCATACGTGCACCGCGACGCGGCCCCGAAGTACGAGGCGGCGGGCATCCGTGCCATCGATTTGACGCCGGCCGCGGTGGGCCCGGCGGTGATCCCGCCGGCGAACCTGCGCGAGCACCTCGACGCGCCCAACGTCAACATGATCACCTGCGGCGGACAGGCGACCATCCCGATCGTCTACGCAGTGTCTCGCGCGGTCGCTGAACAGGGAGGAGTGCCTTACGCCGAGATCGTCGCGTCGGTGGCCTCTGTTTCTGCGGGGCCGGGCACCCGGGCCAACATCGACGAGTTCACCAGGACCACCAGTAGAGGTGTCCAGACCATCGGTGGCGCCGCTCGCGGCAAGGCGATCATCATCTTGAATCCGGCCGATCCGCCGATGATCATGCGGGACACCATCTTCTGCGCCATCCCGGAGGATGCCGACCGCGATGCGATCGCTCAGTCGATTCGAGACATCGTCGCTGAGGTGCAGACCTACGTGCCCGGCTACCGACTGCTCAACGACCCACAGTTCGACGAGCCGTCGATGCACTCCGGCGGCCAAGCGCTGGTCACGACGTTCGTCGAGGTCGAGGGCGCGGGGGATTACCTGCCGCCGTATGCGGGCAACCTCGACATCATGACCGCCGCGGCCACCAAGGTCGGCGAGGAAATCGCGAAAGAATCGCTTTCCGCGACGGCGGGAGGAGCACAGGCATGAGTACTCGGGAGATTTTCTTCAACCCGGTCTGGGACGTCCGGATGACCGACACGTCGCTGCGGGATGGCTCGCACCACAAACGCCACCAGTTCACCAAAGACGAGGTCGGCGCGATTGTGGCGGCGCTGGACACCGCGGGCGTGCCGGTCATCGAGGTCACCCATGGCGACGGGCTGGGTGGTTCGAGCTTCAACTACGGGTTCTCCAAGACACCCGAGCAGGAACTGATCAAGCTGGCCGCCGAGACCGCCAAAGAGGCCAAAATCGCCTTCCTGATGCTGCCCGGCGTGGGGACCAAGGAGGACATCAAGGAAGCCCAGAACAACGGCGGATCGATTTGCCGGATAGCCACCCACTGCACCGAGGCCGACGTGTCGATCCAGCACTTCGGCCTGGCCCGCGAGCTGGGGCTGGAAACCGTCGGGTTCCTGATGATGGCGCACACGATTCCGCCGGAGAAGCTGGCTGCACAGGCGCGCATCATGGCCGACGCCGGGTGCCAATGCGTCTACGTCGTCGACTCCGCCGGCGCGCTGGTCCTCGACGGGGTGGCCGATCGGGTATCGGCGCTGGTCGCCGAACTCGGCGACGATGCGCAGGTTGGTTTCCACGGCCACGAAAACCTCGGGCTGGGGGTCGCCAACTCGGTGGAGGCCGTACGAGCGGGCGCCAAGCAGATCGACGGCTCGTGCCGCCGCTTCGGCGCAGGGGCGGGCAATGCGCCGGTCGAGGCGCTGATCGGCGTGTTCGACAAGATCGGCGTCAAGACCGGTATCGACTTCTTCGATATCGCCGACGCCGCCGAGGACGTCGTGCGCCCCGCCATGCCGGCCGAATGCCTGCTCGACCGCAACGCCCTGATCATGGGCTACTCCGGGGTCTACTCGAGCTTCCTCAAGCACGCCGTTCGCCAGGCTGAGCGCTACGACGTCCCGGCTCACCAGCTGTTGCACCGGGCCGGCCAGCGCAAACTCATCGGCGGGCAGGAAGACCAGCTCATCGACATCGCGCTGGAGATCAAGCGCGAGCAGGCCGGAAGCGGGCAGGAAGCCGTCACACACTAGCTTCACAGCTTCAGCAAAGGCAGCGGTAATACTGTCGTGGGTACGCTTGATTAGTCCATCGAAGCAATATCTGGTGCCTAAGGAGCGATCCGATGACCACGACTTCCGGAACGCCGAGGTCCCTTCGCCGCGGACTGGCTGGTCTGCTCGCCGGCGGACTACTAACCGCTGCCGCTGCGACGATGATCGCGCTGCCAGTCGCGAACGCCGATCCGGGGTGCGACCAGACCGTGGGTAATTCCATCGACCAGTACTTGCAGCGGCATCCCGACCTGCACCAGGAGCTGCAGGCCAGGTCGCAGGCGGAGGGTGGCGGCCCCAACGTCATCGATTACCTCAATCGGCACCCCGATGTGCGGCAGCATCTGATCGATCTGTCGCAGCAGTGCGCGCCGTAGCCAGGTAGTGAGCGGGCGTCGTCCGCAAGCGCCTCCGCGACACGCGGTAATGTTCGCCCATTGACGAAAACTAGAACACGTTCTAGCGTCTAGGCGTGTCCGCTCCTCTTTTCTCTGAGTCCTTTTCTGAGCCGCTGGCCTCCGCTATCGCCGAGGCCGAAGAACTCGTCGCCGCCGCGCCGCATATCGAGACCGAAGCCGACCTACTCGAGGGGCTGCAATACCTGGCCGGTTGCGTGGCCGCCTGCACGCACATGGTGTTCGACTACGAGCGTGATCACCCGATGCTGCTGTCGGGCACCGGTCCGTTCACCAAGATGGGCCTGGACAACCCGGACACCCTCTACTTCGGCTGCCGGGTCCAAGCCAACCACGATTACCTGGTCACCGGGGTCCGCGGCACCACCACCGACCTGAGCTTCCAGTTGCTCGGCGGTGAGTACACCGACGACAACGTGCCCGCCAGCCAGGCCGCGTTCGACGACCGTGAGCTCGAGATCGCCGCGGACGGCAGCTTCCAGTGGCAGGTGCGACCGAACAGCCCGGGCCAGCTGGTGATCCGTGAGGTCTACGGCGACTGGTCGGCGCGGCGCGGCACCGTCGCGATCGAACGACTCGACACCGCCGGCACCGCTCCTCCGCCGCTGACCCGCACCGCGGTCGAAAAGCGTTACGCCACAGCCGGAAAGCAACTCGTCAACCGCATCAAAACCTGGCTGCAGTTCCCGCAATGGTTCTATCTCGACATCCCGGTCAACACGATGGTCCCGCCACGTCTGACACCCGGTGGCCTGGCCACTCAGTACTCCTCGGTCGGGCACTTCGACTTGCGGCCCGATCAGGCGCTGATCATCACGCTGCCGGTGACCGACGCGCCCTACCTCGGATTTCAGCTGGGCAGCATGTGGTACATCTCGCTGGACTACATCAACCACCAGACGTCGCTGAACAACACTCAG
>DASQSQ010000442.1:0-8336 GCA_035642315.1 Mycobacterium sp. | reverse complement strand
CGTGACGCCCGCCAGCACGAACCGGCCGCGCACTGCGTGCTCGTCGTCATGCCGGCGATACTTCACCTCACCGCTCGGATCGATTGCGTAAACCTCTGCGCCGGTGATGATTTCGGTCCCGCCACCGACAGCAGCGGCGGCCAGCGCCGCGCTCACCGCACCCATGCCGCCGACCGGGACGTGCCATTCACCGGTCCCGCCGCCGATGAGGTGATACGGGAAGCAGACGTTCTGCAGTAGCGACGGGTCGTCGAGCCGGGCGAAGGTGCCGATCAGCGCGTCCGTCGCCACCACGCCACGCACCAGGTCGTTGCCGATCGCATCCGCGATCGCGTGGCCGATCGGTTGGTCGACCATCGCCCGCCACGCCGCGGCCGCCTCCAGATCGCCGCCTTCGACCACGTCCCGGCGGGCTTGTTCGCGGGTGCGCAACGGCTTCAACAGCGTCGGCCAGAGCCGCTCGGTCACCAGTCGGCAGCGCCGATAGAACGCGGCGAAGGCCCGCTCGTCATCGTGGGCGCCGACGGCGACGAAGGTGGAGTGTGGACCGACCAGCAGGCCGGTGCGTCCTGCCGTGGCCGGATCGGGGGTGTACGACGAGTACGGCCGTCGGGCCAGCCGCACCGCCGCGCCCAGGTCGTCGGTGATGCGCGCCGGCAACAGGCTGACCAGGTAGGCATACCGCGACAGCCGGGCATCGACGCCGTCGAAGATCTGCGCCGACACCGCGGCACCGCCTACCTGGGCCCGCCGCTCCAGCAGCCTTACCTGCAGGCCGGCCCGGGCCAGGTATGCGGCCGCAACCAGGCCGTTGTGCCCGCCGCCCACGATGACGACGTCGACGTCATCCCGGTCGGCAACCATCGCTCAGCCCAGGTAGCCCTCGACTTCGCCGGGCGGGCGCACCGCCGCCGTACTCGGGTCGCCACCGGTTTCACGCAGCGCCCGGCGCCGCCTGAGCAGGTCCCAGCACTGGTCGAGTTCGATCTCGATGCGACGCAGCCGCTCGTGCTCCTCCGATGCGCTGATATCGCCGTGCTGGAGCTGCGCCCGAAGTGCCTTCTCCGCAGCGACCAGGTCGTTGATGTGGGTCAGGGCGGCGTTGTCTGCGTGATCGGTCATTTTTGGTCCTCTTTCACGGGTCCAAGTGTGCCGGACTAGGGTCGCATCCGTGCCAAGCAAACCAGAGATTGAATTTCCCAGCGGCCCCGCGCCCGCACACCTCGTCGTCGAAGACCTCGTGGTCGGGGACGGACCCGAAGCCGTGCCGGGTGGCGTCGTCGAAGTGCACTACGTCGGCGTCGAGTACGACACCGGCGAAGAGTTCGACAGCTCATGGGGTCGGGGTGAGCCCATCGAGTTCCCGTTGCGCGGTCTCATCCAGGGATGGCAGGACGGTATCCCCGGAATGAAGGTCGGCGGCCGGCGGCAGCTGGTGATCCCACCCGCGCAGGCCTACGGGCCGGCCGGCTCGGGGCATCAGCTGTCGGGCAAGACGCTGATCTTCGTTATCGACCTGCTCAGCACCCGCTAATCAGAAGGAGGACCCATGGCGGGCTCCGACGATGCGCCCGACGCCACGCAGTGGCGGAAAACCTCAAAGTTCTATGTGCGGTTCCCTGGCCTGCCGTGGTTGATCGGTTTGATCGTTATTCCCTTGCTGCTGGCGGTAATCGGCTATGGAGCGCTGGGCCGGACCCCATGGCAGGCCACCGGGCCGACGGGTGCACTGCCGACGTTGCATGTACCCAAGCCCTCGGCTGGCGCGCCTACGACACCGACGATTCCGGCGGTGTCGTTGGCTCCGGTGTCAATTGCTCGCAGCGGCAACGACATCAAGCTTTCCGGTGACATGCCCACCGCTGAGTCGAAAGAGGCGCTGCTGGCGGCGCTGAAGGAAGGCTTCGGGCCGAACATCAACATCGTCGACGACGTACGGATCAACCGCGATATCATGTCTCTTGATTTCTCCAATGCTGCAGCGGTTTTCAAGGCGGCGGCTTCAGTTCCGGACTTCGGCCTCGCCATCAAGGGCGACACCATCACCCTGATCGGTACGACGAGTTCGGGAGGTCAGCAAGACGCCATCGAGCAGGCCGCGGACGCGGCGTGGCCGAACCTGAATATCGTTGACACGATGGGGATCGGCGGTCCCGTCACCGCGAGCGCACCACCGGGCCCAGCACCCGCTCTCGGCCCGGGCAATTCGTGCGCTCATCTGCGATCGGATATCAAAGCCTCGGGCCCGATTACCTTTGACACCAACGGGTCGGCGTTGTCGCCGACCGTCGAACAGACGCTGGATCAGGTTGCCGACAAGCTCAAGGCGTGCCCAGGGGTGAGCGTCACCGTCAACGGCTACACCGACAACACCGGTAACGACGCCGTGAACATTCCGTTGAGCACGAGCCGTGCGGACGCCGTGGCCGATTACCTGGTCGCGCGAGGTGTCACGCGTGATCACCTGACCGCGAAAGGCCTCGGTGCCGCCGACCCGGTCGCCGACAACGGCAGCCCGGACGGTCAAGCCAAGAATCGTCGCGTCGAAATCATGGTCAGCTAAGGAGAATCCAGCGATGAACTTCGTTATTCCATGGCTGTGTTACCTGGTGGCGTTCGCGCTCGGCTCAGCGCTCGCCTTGGTGATCGCCGGCGTAGCGATCAAGCGCTCCACCGAGGAGCAGGCCCTGGATGACATGCCCGGCGCCCGTGAGATTGGAGCGCAGTGATGGGCCATGTGGACTACTGGTTGCTGGGCGTGTCCTTCCTGCTCGGGCTTGTGCTCACGCTCGCGCTGACGGTTCGACGCGTCACACGTGAAGTGCCGGTGAGGTCTTCGGCGGCCACGCATGAGCCGGAGAGCGACAAAACCGAGTAAGTCAGCTCGGGCCGGGCAGGCGCAGCATCAGCCGCACTCCGCCCAGCGGGCTGTCCTCCAGCGACGCTGTACCGCCATGCAGGTGCGCCTGTTGGGCGACCAGTGCCAGCCCCAGGCCGGAGCCCGAATGTGACGCGGTTGATCCGCGGGAGAACCGCTCGAACACCACCCGGCGCTCCTCTTCGGGCACGCCGGCGCCGTTGTCGTCGATCGCGATTTCCACGCCGGCCCGCGAGCTGACCGCGGACAGCTGAACACGCGTGGCGCCACCGTGTTTGACGGCATTGGCGATGGCATTGTCGACGGCTAGACGCAGGCCTGCGGGTAGCCCGACGATGATGCAGGTCGGCGACGGCGCCAGCGAGACGTCCAGGTCGGGGTAGATTCGCATGGCGTCGTGCGCCGCCCGGTCGAGCAGCTCGGTGATGTCGACCGGCACGTGATCCTCCGACGTCGACAGCTCGCCCTGGGCCAGCCGCTCCAGCGCGGACAACGTTGCCTCGATGCGGGATTGGGTTCGGATCACGTCGTGGAGCACTTCTTTGCGTTGCTCGTCCGGCAGGTCCAGGGTGGCCAGCACCTCGAGGTTGGTCCGCATCGCGGTGAGCGGCGTGCGCAATTCGTGCGACGACACCGCGGCGAAATCCCGCGCCGAAGCCAGCGCCTCCTTGGTCCGGAGCTGCTCGTTCCAGATTCGCTGCAGCATGCCGCGCAAGGCCTCGGCGATTTCGACGGCCTCACTGGCACCCCGCACGCGGACCTGCGGTCTCTCGTCGCCGGCGTCGATGGCTCTGGTCTGTTGCGCCAATCGTTTGAACGGTCGCACCGCGAAAGTTGCCAGCAGCCAAGCGAACACGGCCGCCGCGACGATCGAGAATGCACAGATCAAGATCACCCGGCGGTGCAGGTTGTTGGTGTCGGCGATGGTGGCGTCATAGGTCGCGCCCACCGCTACCGACATCGGATGCGGCGCCGGGATATCCACGGTGCGCACCCGGTAGCGCACCCCGTTGACATAGGTGTCGGCGTAGCCGGCCGGCAATTGCGGCAAGGTGACTTTCGAGTTCGACGTGACCTCTTCGCCACCACGGCGCACGGTGATGACCGCGTCCTCGTCATTGGGGGATTTCGGGATTTCGCCGAACCCGCGGGGCAAAAACGGGATCGCGAAGCCGGCCGCCTCGTCCAGGCGGCGGTCCAGCCGTTCCTTGCGGTCGTTGGTGATGCCGACCCAGACGACGGTGCCGACGATGAGCACCGGGATCGCCGCGCCGATGGCTGTCGCGAGCACCACCCGGGCACGCAGCGACGGCGTGCGGGTCAGAATTCGCGACAAGAAGTTCATGAAGTTCATGCTCAACCCCGTTACTGCATGCGCAGTACGAATCCCACTCCACGGACGGTGTGCAGCAGCCGTGGGCCGCCACCGGCTTCCAACTTACGGCGCAAGTATCCGATGAACACATCGACGACGTTGGTGTCGGCGGCGAAGTCGTAACCCCACACCAATTCCAGCAACTGCGCACGCGACAGCACCGCGGTCTTGTGCTCGGCCAGCACCGCCAGCAGATCGAACTCGCGCTTGGTCAGGTCGACGTCCACGCCGTTGACGCGGGCCCGCCGGCCCGGGATGTCCACTTCCAGTGGGCCGACCGTGATGGTCTCCGACGACGAGGTCGCGGTCGATCCGCGGCGGCGCAGCAGTGCTCGCACCCGAGCCACCAACTCGGCCAGCACGAACGGCTTGACCAGATAGTCGTCGGCGCCGGCCTCCAGACCGGCCACCCGGTCGTCGACCGAACTGCGCGCGCTCAGCACGCAGACCGGGACGTCGTTGTCCATCGCACGCAGCGCGGTGACCACGCTGACGCCATCGAGCACCGGCATGTTGATGTCGAGCACGATCGCATCGGGCCTGGTCTCGGTCGCGCTCCGCAGCGCCTCAGCGCCGTCAACCGCGGTCGACACTTCGAAGCCGGACAGCCGCAGTCCGCGCTCCAACGAGGCCAGCACATCGGAGTCGTCGTCGACAACCAAAACCCGCGGTGAGGTCAGACCAGTGTCCATGCCGCCCATGATGCCTGATTGTCCCCCTTAGCTGTGGGAACCCTTACGGGAACCGCCGGGCGCCGGTTTCTGGCGGTAACCGCAGCGAGTTCACCAGGTAACTGACTGTACGGTAGGCGCCCGCGAGCATGAGCAGTTCCAGCAGCGTCTCGTCGTCGTGGTGTCGGCTCAGCTCTGCCCAGAGCGCGTCGTCGATACTGCAGTCCTCGTGCAGGCTGTCACACAACCGGATCAGCAGCCGGTCGGCGTCGGTCCAGCACGCGTCCTCCGGCCCGCCGACGGTCAACGACGTGATTTGTTGTTCTGTCAGACCAGCTTTCGCGGCGAAGACGCTGACGTGCACGCCCCACTCGTACTCGGCGCCGCAGGACGCGGTCACCCGGTCGATGACGATCTCGCGTTGCCGAATGGTCAGATGACCCCGGTCGAGTAGTCCGGAGTTGAAGAACTTGAAGAACAGCCGGCGGTCGCGCGCCAACGTGGTGAACAACAACAGCGGCGGGCGGCCGCGCATGATCGCGTCGATGGCTTGCCGGATGTCGTCGGGCAGCGGTTCGGTGGCCGGGGCGATACGTGCGCTATCGTTTTTATAGCGTGTCATGGTGACGAAAATAGCCGCGGTGCTACAAAATGTAAAGCATGCATTCGCCCCGCATCGGATCGTCGGCCCGCGGATCGCGCTCGGGGCGGCCGATCATGGTGGCCCTCGACGCGCTCGGGCGCAGGGGCGCGCTGCGCCTGCTGTGGGAGCTGCGCAATGGGCCGCTGACCTTCCGGGCATTGCAAACGGCCTGCGACACCAACCCCGGGTCGCTCAACACCCGGTTGAAGGAGCTGCGGCAGCTGTACATCGTCGACCATGGGGACGCCGGTTATTTCCTGACGCCACACGGACATTCGCTGATGGCGGCGTTAGAACCGCTGCAGACCTGGGCGCACCGCTGGGCTGCCGACGCACTCGATCAGCGGTAGACCAGACCCGACAGCCGCCAGGCCAGTTGGCTGCGTACCGCGGGAATCTGCGCGGCCAGCCGCATCAACTCATTGCGGGCGGGGCGCACCACCCTCGGCAACGTCGCCAGCCGGGTCAACCGGCCCGTCGTGGCCAACACTTCGTGCGCAATCGGCCGACGCCCGGCGCTGTAGGCGTCGAGTGCGGCATCGGACCCGTCGTGCAGGGCGTCGGCCAGTGCGACGGCGTCCTGGATGCCCAGGTTCATGCCCTGGCCGCCGGCCGGGCTGTGGACGTGGGCGGCGTCACCGGCCAGCAGCAGCCGTCCGGCCCGATAGCTGTCCGCAACCCGGTGATGGATGTGGAATCGCGATCCCCAGATCAGGTCGGTGACAACGCTGCATCCCGGGCCGAAGCCGCGAGTGTCCATGATGTCCTGGACGAACTCTGCCGAGGGCACCTCTGGCGCGTGGGCGCTCGGCGCGACGATCCTGTGAATGCCGCCGGGTAGCGGGGCCAGCACGTTCAGGCCGTTCATGGCGTAGAACAGGATGACCTCGTCGTTGGGAGCCTCGCCGGCGAGCCGGACGTCGGCGAGCGTGAACGATTCGGCGTACTCGCCGCCGGCGAAGCCGACCCCGGCCTGCTCACGCACGGTGCTGTGTGCGCCGTCGCAGCCCACCACAAAGCGCGCGCGGATGGTGTCGCCGTCGTCGAAAGTGGCTGTCACGCCGTCGCGGTCCTGTGACAACCGGGTCAGCGTTTTGGGCCGGACCACCTCGCCGCCGAGCTCGGACAGCCGCTCGACGAGCAGCGCCTCGGTGGTGGCCTGCGAAATCATCAGTGTGTAGGGGTATTTGGTGGGCAGCACCGAAAAATCGATCGGGATCAGGGTGCGCGCCCCCTGCCGCATGGTGAATCGCGGGGCGATGAGCCCGGACTTGACCATGCGTCTCGAAACGTCGATGTTTTCCAGCACCTCGAGCGTGCGGGCGTTGACCGCGGCCGCGCGTGAGGTGTTGGCTCCCGCGACCAGGCAATCGACGACGATCACGTCCACGTCGCGGCGAAGCAGCGATGCGGCCAGCGTGAGTCCGGTCGGTCCAGCTCCCACCACGAGGACATCGGTGGCTTTCATGGCGATCCTCCTTTAGCTAGTCAACGCTTGTTGGCATTACCCATCGTGCGCGCGTCGGCTACGTATGTCAACACTTGTTGGCCTACAATCGTTGGCATGCGAAGATCGTCGCAGGACACCAAGGCCGCTATCTTGGCCGCTGCGCGTGAGCGCTTCGGCGCGGCCGGGTTCCAGGCCGCCACCATCCGGGCTATCGCCGCCGACGCCGGGATCGATCCATCGATGGTGATGCGGTATTTCGGCAGCAAGGACCAGCTGTTCGCCGCTGCGGCGGAGTTCGACCTGAAGTTTCCCGACTTCACCGAACTGGACGGCGCGGACGTCGGCGGGGCACTGGTCAGCCACTTTCTGGAACGCTGGGAAGGCTCTGAAGACGGTGAGGCGCTGGTCATCCTGCTGCGGTCCAGCGCGACCAACGCCGCCGCCGCGCAGCGCATGCAGCAAATCTTCTCCACCCAGCTGCAGCCGCTGGTCGAAAGCCTGGTGCCGCCCTCTGAATCGGTCTGGCGGGGCGGGCTGATCGCCACCCAGATCTTGGGACTGGCGTGGTGTCGCTTCGTCCTGCGGTTGCCGCCGGTGGTCACGATGACCCGGGCCGAGATCGTCGACTCGGTCGGGCCGACGATCCAGCGTTACCTCGGGCTGCCGGACAGCTAGGGCAGCCCGATGTCGCGGTAGCGCCGCAAGCGGGCCGCCGTCCGGTCGGCTCCGGGCACGCCGCGAAGCGTATGCAGCTCGGTGGCGATCGCCACGGACAACCGTGTGCAGAACTCGACCGGCTCATCGGCGGCGTCCGGGTACTCCGGCACGACGACGTCGACGATGCCGGACGCCAACAAGTCAGTCGACCGGATGCCTTGTGCGGCAGACAGTTCGGCGGCGTGTGCGGTGTCGCGGAAGACGATCGCGCTGGCGCCCTCGGGCGGCAGCGGCGCCAGCCAGCCGTGCAGCGCGGCCAGCACCCGGTCGGCCGGCACCATCGCCAGCGCCGGGCCGCCGCTGCCCTGACCGAGCAGCACCGACACCGTCGGAGTGTCCAGTGTGACCAGCTCGGCCAGACACCGGGCGATCTCGCCGGCCAGGCCGCCTTCTTCCGCCTCCGCCGACAGCGCCGGCCCGGCGGTGTCGATGACAAGCACCAGCGGTAGCCGCAGACCGGCGGCCAGCGTCATGCCGCGACGGGCCTCGCGCAACGCGGCGGGCCCGACCAGCCCGCCGACGATCCGCTGCTGGCCGAGGACCACTGCGGGCTGACCGGCGAACCGGGCCAGCGCCAGCAGCGTGGTCGCCGCTTCACCCCG
>DASQSQ010000441.1:0-5438 GCA_035642315.1 Mycobacterium sp. | reverse complement strand
TCGACTCTACCGGGATCTTCGCGTGCGGCGCCCCCCGAGTGGCCCGGGCTGCGGCCGCCGAGCGACTGATTGCGCCGACGACTACCGGTGCGACGCCCCGCCGATCTCAGCGCTCAACCGTGCGCGCGCTGCCGCCAATCTCGGCAAACGCGTCCGCAAAGGTCTGTTCACGGGCGTAGTTGACACCTCGGCAACGCCGGCCGAGCAGACTGTGTGCGACCTCATCGACCGCTTATGCGGCGAAGAAGTCGGCAGGATTGATCAGCGTGCTGAGGTCGGTCAGCAGCGTGGTCCCGGTCGCCTGAACCAACTCCGGCATGTTCGCCCACTCCGCCGTTGCCAGACTGCCCAGTTGAGACGGGAAGTCGTTGTTGGCGGTCAGGACCGCGGTTGCCAGATCGTCGCGGGCGTTGAGGAGGCCGGCGATGATCCCGGTGTTCGGGTCCAACACCGTGTCATTGAAAAGGGACCCGAGTTGCTGGGGCAGCAACAGCGACAGGACGGTGTCGCCGACCCCCAACTCCATGGGCAAGGTGATGTCGCTGGTCGCCAGTGGCAGGGTGTTGAAAATCGCCTCCAAGCTGGCGACCGGATTGGTCATGATGTCGTGATCGACGGTGGTCCAGTCCGGGGTCAAAGCCGGAGTGAACCGCAGATCCAGCGGAGTGGTCGGGTCGCTGCCGAATACGGCGTCGAAATTATCGGTACCCATCGCGCCCTGTAGCCCGTGCAGAATCAATTCCTGTGTCACCCAGTCGGGTTGGGCATTTTCCCGAGACAGGTCCAAGGCGTAGTCATAAGAGAACACGCGCTGCGACATGTCGGCGGCGTATTCCGCGGGGCTGACGGTAGGTGTGTCGGCGGGCAGATAGGTGGCGACATCGGCTACCGGCACCACCTCGGTCGTCACGGGTAGGCCCGTCGGGTCCGTGCCGTCGGGCAGATTCTCGAACCGCGCGAATATCTCTCCGCTGCTGACGCCGTTGCTGTCCAACCAGTTCGCCACGCCGGGGTTGGTGGCGCTGACGACGTAGTAGGTGTAGCCGTCAGGGTCGTCGAAGGCCGTGGTGTTGTTCAAGGTGGTCTGCGCCAGGGTGGACGGCAGCGCCGCACCGAAGACGTTCATCAACTCGATCCCGCCGTAGGCGGCCGCCACGTCGGGCACCTTCACGATCAGCGCCTCGCTGGGATCCAGGTCGAAATTCCCCCCGGAGACCTCCGCACTCGGCAGGCCCGTCGCGAACACACTCGTTTCCGGGGCCAGCGGGCTCATGGTGTCGGCCGGAAGCTCGATCCCGGCGACCTCGGCTAGGTTCATGTTTTCTTGGTTGAACGGTCCGACGATGTTGCCGAAGGCGGTGAACAACGTCGTCAGCAACGAGTCGACCGAGGTGATCTGGGTAGCCCCTGGTGACGAGGCGAGGTCGGCGGTGGCCGCGTCCGCGCTGGGAAATATGCCCGTGCTCGGAATGGAGAAAAACGCCGGGCAGTCGGACACGCAGTGGATGCTGATGCTGCCGGGGCCCTGCGCCCAGTCGCCCAGCACGTCTCGAATCAGCAGGGAGGCATCACCATTGGTGGTCGCGTCGGTGTCATTGATGAAATTGACTGCGCCGCTTGGGTCCGTGGGACCGATGTCGATCGTGAACGTGCCGTCGGGATTGACGACGAGACCGTGATCGAGTTCCAGGCTCTCCTTGCTGACCGCTGTCGAACCGGTGATGGCTTCGGTCGCTATGGCTAAAGCTTCGGTCCCCTTGCCGACGGTGCCATCGAGCTCGTAGGTCGCGCCGGGAGCAAGGCCGGCGGTCGCGTGGTAGTAGATGTCGGGGGTGAAGAATTGAAAGTACTGACGGGAATCGGCGGCATCGCCGGCCACCACTTCCGGCGACTGGAAAAAGACCCCGTTGAATAGCTCGGTGACTCTCGAGAGTCCAGCCGAGAGCAATTCGTAGTTCGTGTTCTGCAGACCCGTCAGCAGCATCGCGTCGCTGTCCGGTGTGGCGAACGGCAGCGCCGAGTCGTACGCCACCGCCTGCTGCATTGCGTCGAGAAGCCGATCGAGCGCCGGCTGATACGAGGGTGTATCAGCGGTGGCTCGCGGCGCTGTGATCATCATCAACACGGCGCCGGCCAGCGCAGTCGTGGCAATTCCGGCCGCTTGAACGGCGCGGGCAGACTTATTCGCGGTCACGCCGCTCCCTTCGTTGGGACGCGTTTTAAGAGAGTATTCGTCATGACGACAACAAATAAGTTGATTTCGTCCGCTTAGGAAAGCCATTGGTCGACGAGATCGGCCCATCGACGCGAGATGGTCTTCTCGAGTTCGTCGCGCCTGCGGCGGGTGGTCACGTCGTCGGGTTCGACCGCGCCAACTGCGAGTCGCGCCACCTCCGCGATCTGATCGCGCTCGAGTCCGACTGTGACCAACGTGTCGAGATCATGGTCGGTATCGATCTCATCGGGCAGCTGCGAGCGGGCAAGCAGCACTGCGGCGTTCTCCTAGCCGACCTCTAAGAGCATGGCGACGAGGCTGGACTTCTCGACTTTCACGAGGCGCAGCTACACGGGCCGGCGAACCGACAACTCGAGACCGTTGTCGCGCATGACGATGCGGCACTGCTCCGGGGTGTAGTCGAAATTCTCCAAATCCTTGATGTACGAAGCCGGTTCGGTCAAACCTTCGACATGGGGGTAATCCGATCCCATGATGATTCGCTTCTCGCCGACCAGTTTCAGCAGGCTGGCCAGCTCGTCTTCGTAGAACGGCGACACCCATACGTGACGTTTGAAGGTCTCCCGCGGGTCTTCTTTGTAGATGAAGGGGATTTGGCCGTAGGACTTGGTCAGCTTCTCGAACAGGTGGAACACCCACCCGGAGCCGCTTTCGATCGATGCCATCCGCAGATTGGGGAAGCGAAGGAACAGGCCGTTGTGCAGGTGGTTGGCGAACGTGTCCTGCAATGCGTCCCCGGAGAACAGCGACCGGAAGCCAAGGAGCGCCTGGAACGACATCATGTAGTCCGGCTCTCCCCAGGCCGGCATGAACTTCGAGTAGTAGGTCTCACCGGAGTGGTAGCAGACGGTGACGCCGGAATCGTTGGCCAGTCGCCAGAAGTCGTCGAACATCGGGTCGCCGGGTGCACGCATACCGACATCCGTCGAGATGGGTCCGGGGATCATGACGACGAAGCGCGCGTCGCGCTCCAACGCCCACTCCAGTTCCCGCACAGCGGCATCCGGCTTGCACAGCGTGATGTAGGGAGCACTGAAAATTCGCTCCTTGTACGCGAATCCCCAGTCGTCGTCCATCCAGCGGTTGAACGCACGGAAGGTCGCCACCACGGCATCCAGGTCGGGCAGCAGCGCCTGCTCCATCCCGACGCCCAGTGTCGGCAGCAGAATGCAGCCCTGCATGCCTTGCTCGTCCATCAGTGCGAGCCGGGCATCCCGATCGCGGTACGCCGGCCGAATTGGTTCAAGTTCGCCGAACAACGAATTGAGGTCCGCGCCATGGGGATTGCGGCCCCGGAAGTATTCGTCGAGCGCACCCGGCTTACCAACCGGGTCGAACGTCGGGTTCGGGATGAACCTGTTGACTCTGCCGCCGACGACAAGACGCTGCTTGCCGTCGATCTGCGCCCACTGGATCGCGCGTTTCTTGTATTGCGGTTCGATGTGGCGTGTGAAGGCGTCGATGGCTTCGTAATAGTGGTTGTCACAGTCGAAGAAGGTGAACCCCAGCTCTGTCGTCATGGCGTTGTCCTTTCTGACTAGTTGCGTGGCAGGCCGAGGATCATCGACGCGATGATCGTCAGCTGTATCTCTGGTGTACCGCCGCCGATGAGCTCGGATGGAATATCGAGGTACGGCCGAATTACGGCGGGGTCTGACTCCTCCAACATCGCGATGCGGCCTGTCAGGCCGAGCGTTGCGGTCGACGCGCGGCGCAGCAGCAGCACCATCGCGTACTTGGCGATGCTCGAAGTCGGCCCCGGCGACTGGCCTTCCACCAAACGCAGGGTCTCGCGCAGCACCATCGCTTTGATCGCGGTGGCGTAAGCCTCGACGTCGCCGAGCGCCCGCACTGCGGCATCCTGGTCGGGACCTTCGATGGCCGCTACGTGCCGCAGCGGACCAGAGCGGTCGATGTTGACGTAGTTACCGATCGCGGTGCGTTCGACGGCCATCGTTGCGACGGCGAGATCCCAACCGCTGCAGGGACTTCCGACCAGCATGTCATCGGGGACGAATACGTCGGTGAAGAACACTTCGTTGAAGTCGAAGTGGCCGCTGGCCTGCTTGATCGGCTCGACGGTGATACCCGGCGATGCCATGTCGATGAGGAAGTACGTGATTCCGCGGTGCTTGGGCGCGTCCGGGTCGGTGCGCGCCAACAGCGCCCCGTACTGCGCGCGGTCGGCCATCGAGGTCCAGATTTTGTGGCCGTTGACGACCCATCCGCCGTCGACCTTGACCGCACGAGTCTTCAGCGAGGCCAGGTCCGATCCGGCGCCCGGTTCGCTGAACAGCTGACACCAGCGCTGCACGCCGCGCAGGATCGGCCACGCGAATCTCTCGCGCTGCGAATCCGTCCCGCTGTCGAGAATGGTCGGGAGGATCCACTCGGCGATGCCGAGGGACGGCTTGATCAGGTCGGGACGCTTGTCGAACTCCTCATTGATGATCACCTGCTGCACTGCCGAGGCGCCGACACCCCACGGGGGCGGTAACAGCGGAGCGCTCAGGCCGGCTTCGGCCAGCAGGTCTCGTTGTTCGCCGAAGGCGAGGCCGGGTGCCCGGTAGTCGTCCGACGGGTGATCGTTACGCAGAGTCAACGCGTGGTCCAGCGTCATCGCCACCGAGGCCCGGAACTCAGCTTCGACGTCGCCCAGATTCACTGCGGTGGATCGCTTTATCGTGCGTGCAAGCTCGCCTACTTCGCGGCTCCAACGCGTCGTCGGGCCCAGCGAGGCCGCCAGGGCGGTGGCGCGCCGCCAGTACAGGTGAATGTCGTGTTCCCACGTATAACCGATCGCGCCGAACATCGTCAGAGCGTCGAGGGCCAGGTCGGGTCCGGGAGCGACCGCCATCAGCACCGCCGAACCCGCTGCGAGTCGGTGCTGCTCGACCGATTCGTCGCAGGCGCGCACCGCATCCCAGGCGGCTGCCGCTGCCAGCTCCGCGTTCACCAGCAACACGGCAGCCTTGTGCTGTAGAGCTTGAAACGCGCCGACCGGTTTTCCGAACTGTTCGCGGGTGCGGATGAAATCCGTTGCCGCCTCTGTGCACCGGCGGGCGGTGCCGGCCGATGCGCACGCGGTCAGCGCAACAACGGCGCATCGCGCCCGTTCGGTGGATATCCCGGATACTTCCGAATCGGCAGCGATGAAATGGTCGTCGAGGGTCAGCACTCCCACGTCCGTGCACAGATCGGT
>DASQSQ010000440.1:0-2257 GCA_035642315.1 Mycobacterium sp. | reverse complement strand
GAATCCGCAGCGCGGAGTGCGACCTGGCTCAAGGGGGGCGGTTGGTAGCGCGGGCGACGCTGCTGCAGTACCGCCGCTCGGTGGCGCCGCCGGGCCACTTGTGGGCTGCTCCGATGACCTTGCCGCCGTTGCCATCCGTGGACGAGACAGCGCTCACTCAGGTTGGCAGCGAGGGCCGGGCTCTGAGTCGGTCACCCGGGGAGCATCAGAATGACTCGCGTAAAAGCTTCTTCAATCGCGCAATTGAAATCGTTGCAGGGGAGGAGCTTTCACAGTTCACCCGCGCGGTGATGGCGGCCGAGGCGACCAGCCTGGTGACGAACTTGGGTACCCACGGCGTCGGCTACATCAACGGCGACTTGACGGTGGGATTGGCGCGCTTGCCGGTCGGTGAATGGATCGGTGTGCAGGGCGACTCGCATTGGGCGTCAGACGGTGTCGCCGTCGGGACGGCGACGCTTTTCGACCAGGACGGTGCTTTCGGATCGGGGATGACAACCGCGGTCAGTAATCCGGCGGCGCAAATCGATTTCGCCAATGATCCCTTCCCGCTGCGGATCGGGTAGTCCTCAAGGCGCTGCGGTGCCGCGTGATTCGCCAGCTGTGAACGTCACCGGCAACGTGCCGAGTCCGGTCATGCTCGGGTTGCCAAGGTATTCGTGCACACCGCCGACGTCGACTCGGTAGTCGGGAATCCGGTCGAGGATTGCCCTCACCATCACCTCGGACATCAGGCGCGCAAGGTGTGATCCGATGCAACGATGCGGCCCGAGCCCGAATGCAACGTGGCGGTTGGGCGCACGATCGAGCACGATTTGGTCGGGTCGGTCAAATTCGTGTTCGTCGTGATTGGCGGCCAGCCAGCTGACGATGACCCGGTCGTTACGCCGAAGCTGCTGCCCGCCGAGGACAACGTCACGAGCCACCGTGCGGCTCAGTTGCTGGTTGACCGAGAAGTAGCGCAGAAACTCATCGGTCGCGGTGCGGTAGAGCTCGGGGTGCTCAATGAGCTGTAGCCGCAACTCGGGATGGGTGCCCAGGTGTAGCAGGGTCAATGCGGTCTGCGAGGTCGTGGTGTCGACGCCGCCGGCGATGAGGTTCCAGAGAATGTTGAGCAGCTGTGCGTCGTCGAGTCGCTTGCCTTCGAATTCGAACTGAATGAGGAAACTGGTCAGGTCGTCATGGGCTTCGGCGCGTCGGCTTGCCGCGAACTCGAGTACGCCCTGCATCATGGCGGGCACTTCGGCGATTGCTTCGGCGTACTCGGGGCTGTCCTGTGGGACGGCCATGACGGAGTGGAACAGGTTGGCGTAAACGTGCCAGTTCTCGTAGGGCAGGCCCATCAACTTCATCGTGAGGATGGCCGGAACCGGGCTGGCGTAGTCGAGCACGAGATCCATTTGCCCGTCGCCGATCCGTTGATCGAGGAACCAGTGCGCCGATTGCTCCATGAAAGGCCGCATCCTCTGCACGGCACCGGGAGAGAAGAAAGGAGCAAGGGCGTGTCGCAAGGCTTGGTGGTAAGGGCCGTCGACTTCGCCGATGCCCAGGGCCGGTTGGCCTTCGGGACGCGGCACACCCATCTCGCCCTGGTAATCGACGCCGTCGGCGGCATCCGGCTCGTATTTGTGCGCGAACCCGTCGCCGTCTCGCGCCGCTTGGCTAACCGCGTCGTAGCTGGTGAGGAACCAGAATCCGCCGTAATTGTCATTCCACGCCACTGGACACTTTCGGCGCAGCTCGGCGTTGATCGCCAGTTCGTTGAGGTTGAACTCGTCGGAGTGGTGATCGAAAGCCACAACCACGTCGGCATCGACGTCGGCACGCCTGGTGATTCCAGCCATCGAAACCCTCCAACGTCGTCAAGCTAGCAGCCTATTGCGCTATCTTTGCAAGTTTAGACTTGTCGACTTCATGCGGGAGGCTGTAATGGTCAGTCACCGAATCGTTTTCAACCACGTGGGATTGTGCGTCTCAGATACTGCGCGGTCGCGACGCTTTTATCAGGGCCTACTGGGATTCGAGTTCTGGTGGGAACTGGAACCGCCGGACGCGGGCACCGGCCAACTACTGCAGCTGAACGAGCCGATCGGACTACGCGCGACGTACCTCATCCGCGACGGTGTGGTCCTCGAGCTTCTCGCATACTCGCATCGGGCTCTCCACGCCAGGCCGAGTCGTGTCATGGATCAGCTAGGGCTCACCCATCTATCGCTGTCCGTTTCCGATCTCGCCGACGTCGTGGCAGCGGCCGAGA
>DASQSQ010000439.1:0-16401 GCA_035642315.1 Mycobacterium sp. | reverse complement strand
GCGCGGCGTACAACAGTGTCCGCAGGTCGGCGTCCGAGTTGAGGTTGGCCAACGACCGGGACTCGGGTATCACGATTCGCTGCGCGTCGACCCGGTCGACCAACGCACGCATACTCCGCTCGCCGGCGGCTACCAACGCATCGACTTGGTCGGCCAGCTCGGTCCGGTACACCGCGGCCAGGTAATGGTCGCGGCCGTCCCAGGGCAACACGACGTCGGCGTCCAGTTCGATCGCCCGGGCTTCCAGCAGGTCGATCACATCGGCGGTGAGCAGCGGCATGTCGGCGGCGGACAGGAATGCCCGCTTGGCGCCGGCCTCGGCGGCGGCGCGCAATCCGCGGCCGGTGGCGAGCAGCGGGCCCACGCCACGCACGTCGTCGCGCACCACGCGGGCCGGCAGATCCGGTAGGGATTGTCCCGGCGCGGCCACGACAAAAACCGGCTGACACCGCTGCCCGACAACACTGACCCCCCGCTCAACCATCGTGATGGGCGCTTCGGAGCCGTCGTTGGAGTCGAGGAGGGCAGCGGGAACCGGCATGGTGGCCTTGTCCCGGCCCATCCGCAGCGACGCTCCCCCGGCCAACACCACACCGGCTAACGCGGCCGGCTCAGCCACGGGCGTCATCTCAGTTCACGGTCCAGGTGTCGCGCCCGTGCAACAGCGATTGCAACGCGGCACGGTCGCCCGGCTTGGACTCCTTCGCGGCGCGGACCTGCGCTCGGGCCGCGTCGTCGTAACTTGGCCGGCTGACCTGACGGAAGATGCCCATCACCGTGTGCTCGAGGTTCTGCTCGGATAACCGCGAGAGCGCGAACGCGTAGGCCGAATCGGCGGCGTGTGCGTCGTGCACCACGATCTCGTCGACGCTGATGTCGGCGGTCTTGGCCACCTCGAGTCCGTATCCGGACCGCACCACACAGTATTCGCCGTTGGCGCCGAAGATGATTGGCTCACCGTGGCGGATGTTGATGACCCGCTCCTCGGCGCCCTCTTTGCGCAGCGCGTCGAACGAGCCGTCGTTGAAGATGGGGCAGTCCTGCAGGATTTCGACCAGTGCGGACCCGCGATGCTGTGCCGCGGCACGCAAAACCTCGGACAGGCCGTTGCGATCGGAGTCCAGCGCGCGGCCGACGAAGCTCGCCTCGGCGCCGAGCGCCAGCGATACCGGGTTGAACGGCGCGTCAAGTGATCCCATCGGCGTCGACTTGGTGACCTTGCCGACTTCGGATGTCGGCGAGTACTGACCCTTGGTCAGCCCGTAGATCCGGTTGTTGAAAAGCAGAATGGTGAGGTTGACGTTGCGGCGCAACGCGTGGATCAGGTGGTTGCCCCCGATCGACAACGCGTCGCCGTCGCCGGTAACCACCCAAACCGACAGGTCCTCACGTGCCAGCGCGAGCCCGGTCGCGATCGCCGGCGCGCGGCCGTGGATCGAGTGCAGGCCATAGGTTTCCAGGTAGTACGGGAACCGGCTCGAGCAGCCGATGCCACTGACGAAGACGATGTTCTCGCGGCGCAGGCCCAGCTCGGGCAGGAAGTTGCGAATTGTGTTGAGGATGACGTAGTCACCGCAACCGGGGCACCACCGAACCTCCTGGTCACTGGTGAAGTCCTTGGCCTTCTGCGGTTGATCGGTGGTGGGCACACCGTGGTGCTTGGACAGGATGTCCGGCAGCCCGATATCCACGCCCGTCAGATTGCCGATCACTTCAGTCATAAGCGCCGCTCCTCCTCATCGCATCGCTGAAGCATCGTCGCCGCCGCGTGTCATGCGTTAGCTCCCGCTCCAACCGTGGCGGCCGCCAATCTCGCGACCATCGTCTTGTCTTGCTCGATTTCGGCCAGTGTCCCGCCCAGCGCGGCGCGGATGACGCGTCCCACCTCGTCGGCCAGGAACGAGACGCCCTGGACCTTGGTAACCGACTGCACGTCGACCAAGTATCTGCCGCGCAGCAGCAGGGCCAACTGACCCAAGTTCATCTCCGGCGCAACGACCTGCGGGTAGCGCCGCAGCACCTCGCCCAGGTTGGCCGGGAATGGCCTGAGATACCGCAGGTGGGCATGCGCGACCTTGATGCCGTTGTGCCGCGCACGCCGGCAGGCTTCTCCGATCGGACCGTAGGAACTGCCCCATCCGATCAGCAACAGCTCGGCGTCGCCGGTCGGGTCGTCGACTTCCAGATCGGGAACAGAGATGCCGTCGATCTTCTCCTGGCGCAACCGCACCATGAGGTCGTGATTGACCGGATCGTAGGAGATGTCGCCGGTGCCGTTCGCCGACTCGAGCCCACCGATGCGATGTTCGAGACCCGGAGTGCCCGGAATCGCGAACAGGCGGGCTAGCGTTTCCGGGTCGCGGGCGTAGGGCTGGAAGGGTTCGTCCGGTTTGGCGAAGGTGTGCTGGATGGGTTCCAGCGTGTCGACATCCGGGATTCGCCACGGCTCGGAGCCGTTGGCAATTGCGCCGTCCGACAACACAATTACCGGGGTGTGGTAGGACACCGCGATGCGCGCCGCCTCCAGGGCCGTCGCAAAGCAGTCCGACGGCGACCGCGGCGCCAGCACCGCCACCGGCGACTCCCCGTTGCGCCCGTAGAGCGCTTGGAGCAAGTCGGCCTGTTCGGTCTTGGTCGGCAGACCGGTCGACGGCCCGCCTCGCTGCACGTCGATGACGATCAACGGCAGTTCGGTCATCACCGCGAGCCCCAGCGCCTCGGACTTCAGCGACAGGCCGGGACCCGACGTGCTGGTGACGCCGATCGCACCACCGTACGAGGCGCCCAAAGCGGCGCAGATACCGCCGATTTCGTCCTCTGCCTGGAAGGTGATGACGTTGAAGTTCTTGTGCTTGGACAGCTCGTGCAGGATGTCCGACGCCGGCGTGATCGGGTAACTGCCCAACACCACCTGAAGATCGGCCAGCTGGCCGGCGGCCACCAGGCCGTAGGCCAGCGCGGTGTTGCCGGAGATCTGCCGGTATTCACCTGCGGGCAGTTTCGCCGGCGAAACTTCGTAGGTGACGGCGAAGGCCTCGGTGGTTTCGCCGTAGTTCCAGCCCGCCTTCAATGCCAGCACGTTGGCCTCGGCGATGTCCGGCTTGCGGGCGAACTTCTCCCGGATGAACTGCTCGCTGGTTTCGATCGGCCGCCCATACATCCACGACAGCAAGCCCAGCGCGAACATGTTCTTGGCGCGCTGGCCGTCTTTCTTCGACGCGCCGATGACCTCGACGGCACCCAGCGTCAGCGTGGTCATCGCGACGGCCTCGACCTTGTAGTCGGACAGTTCCCCGGTTTCCAACGGGTTGTCCTGGTAACCGACTTTGGCCAGGTTGCGCTTGGTGAACTCGTCGGAGTTGGCGATCACCAGCCCGCCGATGGGCAGGTCGGTGATGTTGGCCTTCAGCGCCGCGGGGTTCATCGCGACCAATACGTCGGGGCGGTCACCAGCCGTGAGGATGTCGTAGTCAGCGATTTGGATCTGGAACGACGAGACGCCCGGCAGGGTGCCCTGCGGCGCGCGAATCTCGGCCGGATAGCTCGGTTGGGTCGCCAAGTCGTTACCGAAAAGCGCTGCCTCGGAGGTGAACCGGTCACCGGTGAGCTGCATGCCATCGCCGGAGTCCCCGGCGAAACGGATGACGACTTTTTCCAGTTTTTCCCGCTCGGGCAGCGCGGCCTGGGCTCGGTGTGAATCTGAGTGAGATTCCGACCTGGCTCCGTTGTCGTTCGGACCCACGTCCCCGCCTTCCATCGCTGTTCACCGCAGGGGCACGTCGTTGATACCCGTGCGTATCGTCGGAGTGAACCCCGGCCGGGTTTTATGTCACTGGCAGTACCGATTATTGCACTATTCTTAGGGATTCAACGACGCTGTTACACTCCGTCACGCTACCGCCACTTGACCAAAATACGAGGTCAGACACACGCCGTTGGCGAAACTCGCGACAAAATGTGGTGTTCGTCACTTTTGCTGGCATCCGAAGTCTAAGAATCGAAGTTACGTGCCGGTAACATTTGCTAGCGGCTCTTCTCACCCGCGCCTCCCCCATTTGGGGGAGGTGCGGGTGAGAGATTTTTCGCACGCGTCGCCGCATTGGGGCCGGTCTCGGGCATGGCAGCGAGATAGAGCGCCAGGCCCGCCCCGGCAAGGGCCCCGAGCGAGCTGAACGCCGCGTGGTAGCCAGCGACGACCACATTCCACCCGGCAAGGATGTTGGAAAGCGCCGCGCCCACCCCCCACGCTGTGGTCACCGCACCCAGGCTGACGTTGAACCGTCCGGTCCCGTGCGTCGGGTCCTGCACAACGAGTGGGAACAGCGCGCCGAAAATCCCGGCGCCGACGCCGTCGAGGATCTGGACGCCCAAGCCGTCACGAACGTCGGCCAAAAAGAAGTTCAGTAAGTCCAGCGCGCGTGCGGTCCGCCGCGTAACTGGTCCGGCGCCGTCGGCACTCAACGGTTACCGAACGGCCAGTGTCGTTGTTAGGCGCTCTTGTCGCGGCGCTCGGTGCGAGTCTGCTTGCGCGGCACGATCGTTGGCAGGACGTTGTCCTGCACGGTCTCCTTGGTCACCACGACCTTGGCGACGTCGTCACGGCTGGGGATGTCGTACATCACCGGCAGCAGGACTTCTTCCATGATCGCGCGCAGGCCGCGAGCCCCGGTGCCGCGATGAATCGCCTGGTCGGCGATCGCTTCCAAGGCATCCTCGGTGAATTCCAGCTCGACGTTGTCCATCTCGAACAGCCGGGTGTACTGCTTGACCAAGGCGTTCTTGGGCTGAGACAGGATTTTGACCAGGGATTCCATGTCCAAGTTCGTCACCGACGCGACCACCGGCAGCCGGCCGATGAATTCGGGAATCAGACCGTATTTGATCAGGTCTTCCGGCATGACCTCGGCGAAGTGGTCGGTGGTGTCGATCTCGGCCTTGGAACGCACCTCGGCCCCGAAACCCAGACCATGCTTGCCAACTCGATCGGAGACGATCTTTTCCAATCCGGCGAACGCACCGGCCACGATGAACAACACGTTGGTGGTGTCGATCTGGATGAACTCCTGGTGCGGGTGCTTGCGGCCGCCTTGCGGGGGCACCGACGCCTGGGTGCCCTCCAAGATCTTCAGCAGCGCTTGCTGCACGCCTTCCCCGGACACGTCGCGGGTGATCGACGGGTTCTCGCTCTTGCGGGCGATCTTGTCGACCTCGTCGATGTAGATGATGCCGGTCTCGGCGCGCTTGACGTCGTAGTCGGCGGCCTGGATCAGTTTGAGCAGAATGTTTTCCACGTCCTCACCGACATAACCGGCTTCGGTCAACGCGGTTGCGTCGGCGATCGCGAACGGCACATTGAGCATCTTGGCCAGCGTCTGGGCCAGGTAGGTCTTGCCGCACCCGGTGGGCCCCAGCATCAGGATGTTGGACTTGGTCAGCTCGACGGGCTCGCCGGACCGGGAATCGCGGCCCTTCTCACCGGCCTGGATGCGCTTGTAGTGGTTGTAGACCGCGACGGCCAGCGTGCGCTTGGCAGTGTCCTGGCCGATGACGTAGCCCTCCAGGAAGTCGCGAATCTCGGCGGGCTTGGGCAGCTCGTTGAGCTTGACGTCGTCGGCGTCGGCGAGCTCCTCTTCGATGATCTCGTTACACAGATCGATGCATTCATCGCAGATATATACGCCGGGCCCCGCGATGAGCTTTTTGACCTGCTTCTGGCTCTTCCCGCAGAACGAGCACTTCAGCAGGTCACCGCCGTCTCCGATGCGCGCCATGGTGCTGGGGGCCTACTTCCTGTTAACCGTGTCGATCGTGCTATGTCGCGTGTATTTTCCGACGCTACCCGCTTGCTCGGGAGCGATGCGACCGTTAGAGCCGAATCGCGTCGGTGATATTTAGGCTTGTGCGCCTGAACATATCGCCTGAGGCGGTCCCATGCTTGCCGGAACGCGCCACCGTGTCCCTGGCGTGTCGCGGCTGTTATGCGACCGAGAGGCAAACATGCTCGGCGGCCCTACATTAGGCCTGTGGGATTCGCCGTGCCCGAGAATACCGCGTTAATCGCCGATGGCGGCCTGGCGACCGAACTCGAGGCGCGCGGTCACGATCTTTCCGACGCGTTGTGGTCGGCCCGTCTGCTGGTCGACGCCCCGCAGGCGATCACCGCGGTGCACGCCGCCTTCTTTCGCGCCGGGGCGAAGATTGCGACCACAGCCAGCTACCAGGCGTCGTTCGACGGCTTCGCCGCGCGTGGGATCGGCCGCGACGACACTGTCCGGTTGTTGCGGCGCAGCGTCGAACTGGCTAAGAACGCGCGCGACGAAGTTGGCGTTGCGGGCGCCCGCGTGGCCGCGTCGGTCGGCCCGTACGGCGCCGCGCTAGCCGACGGGTCGGAATACCGCGGACGCTACGGGCTCAGCGTTGGGCAACTGCGAGACTGGCACCGACCTCGCTTGGAGGTGCTGGCCGACGCCGGCGCCGACGTGCTGGCCCTGGAAACCATCCCCGACGTCGACGAGGCCGAGACGCTGGTGGGCTTGGTCCAATCGCTCGGCGTGCCGGCCTGGCTGAGCTACACCATCGAAGGCACCCGCACCCGCGCCGGTCAGTCGCTGGCTGACGCCTTCGCCGTGGCGGCGGGGGTACCGGAGATCGTCGCGGTCGGGGTCAATTGCTGTGCACCCGAGGACGTGCTGCCGGCGATCGGGTCGGCCCGAGAAACCGGCAAACCGGTGATCGTCTATCCGAATAGCGGTGAGCGCTGGGATAGTGCTCGGCGGGCATGGGTCGGCTCGTCGCGGTTTTCGCCGCGGTCAGCAGCGCAGTGGCTGGCAGCGGGTGCGCGAGTGATCGGCGGATGTTGCCGGGTCCGCCCGGCCGACATCGCCGGGCTGGCGGCGGTCACTGACTAGGCCAGCTAGGCGGTCTGCGCCGAAAGCTTCCGGTACTCCAGCACGGTGTCGATGATCCCGTAGTCCTTGGCCTCTTCGGCGGTCAGGATCTTGTCCCGGTCGGTGTCCTTGCGGATCACCGAGGGCTCCTTGTTGGTGTGGTGGGCCAAGGTGGTTTCCATGAGCGTGCGCATCCGCTCGATCTCGGCGGCCTGGATCTCCAGGTCGGAGAACTGGCCCTGGATCACACCCGACAACGACGGCTGGTGGATCAGCACCCGCGCGTTGGGCAGCGCCATCCGCTTGCCCGGCGTTCCGGCGGCCAACAGCACCGCGGCGGCCGAGGCGGCTTGCCCCAGACACACCGTCTGGATGTCGGCGCGCACGTATTGCATCGTGTCGTAGATCGCCATCAGCGAGGTGAAACCGCCACCCGGCGAATTGATGTACATGGTGATGTCGCGGTCGGGATCGAGGGATTCCAGCACCAGCAACTGCGCCATGATGTCGTTGGCCGACGCGTCGTCGACCTGCACGCCGAGGAAGATGATGCGCTCCTCGAACAGCTTGTTGTACGGGTTGGACTCCTTGACGCCGAAGCTCGAATGCTCGATGAACGACGGCAGGATGTAGCGCGCTTGGGGCTGGAGTTCGGGGTTCATAGTGATGGGGCTCCGTTGGTCTCGGCGCGGGTGATGATGTGGTCGACGAACCCGTATTCCAGGGCTTCCGGGGCGGTGAACCAGCGGTCGCGGTCCGAATCCGCCACGATGCGCTCGATCGGCTGGCCGGTGAATTCGGCGTTGAGCCGGAACATCTCTTGCTTGATGACGGCGAACTGCTCAGCCTGGATGGCGATGTCGGCAGCGCTACCGGTCACCCCGCCCAGCGGCTGGTGCATCAGGACGCGGCAATGCGGCAACGCGTAGCGCTTGCCCTTGGTGCCGGCGGCCAGCAGGAATTGGCCCATCGACGCGGCCATCCCCATCCCGTAGGTGGCGATGTCGCACGGTGCCAGCACCATCGTGTCGTAGATCGCCATCCCGGCGCTGATCGACCCGCCGGGGGAATTGATGTACAGCGAGATGTCCTTGTTGCTGTCTTCGGCCGCGAGCAGCAGGATCTGCGCGCACAGCCGGTTCGCGATGTCGTCGTCCACCTGCGAACCCAGGAAGATGATGCGCTCGGTCAGCAAACGCTCGTAGACCGAGTCGACGAGGTTCATACCCTGCGCGCTCGCGCGCATTTCAGTCGCACGGCTCATCAGTGGGTTACCTGCTTTCTCGAGTTCCGTCTTCACCGACACTAACCAACCGGGGCCGTCGCGCACTCCCTGAAGGCCCCGCGTTCGCTCACAGCGTCACTTGGTGTCGCCCGATGGCTCGTCGGACGACGCGGCGGCTTCTCCGGCGTCCGCGGTCTCCCCATCATCCTCGGCCTCCGACTGGGCGCGCTTGCCGAAGAATTCCTCGGTGTCGATTGCGTTCCCGTCGGTGTCGGTCACCGTGGCCGCCTCGACCACCTCAGCGATGGTCAACCCGCGGCGCACGTCGGCGAACATCGCCGGCAGCTGATTGTTCTGCTGCATGTAACCGAGCAGCTGTTGGGGCTCAATGCCGTACTGCTGCGACGTCAGCACCAACCGTTCGGTGATGTCCTGCTGGCTGACCTGGATGTCGAGGTCGTCGGCCAGCGCATCTAGCAGCAGCTGGGTCTTGATGGCTTTTTCGGAGTTCGAGCGGGTGTCCTTGTCGAACTCTTCGCGGGAAGACCCTTGCTTTTTCAGCGCTTCGGCGAGCTTGGCTTCGTCGTGGTCGAGGCCATGCAGGGCGTTGTGCAGGGTGTTGTCGACCTGGGCCTGCACGATCGCTTCGGGCAGCGGCATGTCGACCTGCTCGAGCAAGGTATCCAGCGTCGCGGTGCGAATCTCCTCGGCCTGCTGGAGCCGCTTGACGCGGCGCACCTGGTCGGACAGATTGGCGCGCAACTCGTCGATGGTGTCGAATTCGCTTGCCAGCTGCGCGAATTCGTCGTCGGGTTCGGGCAGCTCGCGTTCCTTGACCGAACCGAGAGTGACGGTGACCTCGGCTTCTTTACCGGCGTGCGGGCCGGCTGCCATCGTGGTGGTGAAGGTTTTGCTTTCGCCGGCTGACAGGCCGACGATCGCGTCGTCGAGGCCCTCGACGAGCTGGCCCGAGCCGACCTCGTGGGACAGTCCCTTCGTCGAGGCCTCGGGCACGTCTTCGCCGTCGATGTTGGCTGACAGGTCGATCGAGGCGAAGTCGCCGGCCGCGGCCGGCCGTTCGACTCCGGTGAGGGTGCCGAATCGGGCACGCAAGGACTGCAGTTCGGCGTCGACGTCCTCGTCGCTGATTTCGATCGGATCGACCGTGATCTTCAGCGCACTGAGGTCAGGCAGTGTGAACTCGGGTCGCACGTCGACCTCGGCGGTGAAAACGACATCCTGGCCGTACTCCTTTTGGGTGACCTCGATGTCGGGCTGGCCCAACGGGCGCACGTCGGTTTCGGTGACGGCTTGCCCGTAGCGGCTGGGCAGCGCCTCGTTAATGACCTGCTCGAGCATCGCTTCCTTGCCGACGCGCGCCTCCAGCAGCCTGGCCGGCGCCTTGCCGGGACGGAACCCCGGCAGCCGCACGGTCTTGGCCAGCTCTTTGTAGGCCCTGTCGAAATCGGGCTGTAGCTCCGCGAAGGGCACCTCAACGTTGATGCGAACCCGGGTGGGGCTCAACTGCTCGACGGTGCTCTTCACGGGTTTGCTCCTCGGTTGTGCTGGCGGATCTTCTGCTGATCTTGTCATCGCCGAGCCCGTTGGCTGTGGCGTGCCGGTCGGGGTGACAGGATTTGAACCTGCGGCCTTCCGCTCCCAAAGCGGATGCGCTACCAAGCTGCGCTACACCCCGCGCTGACCTCGAAATCCTACGGCCAAGCCCCGCCGCGCCCGTAGCGGCCTCGCAACGAAGGCACGTAATGGCATCATTTGGATTTGATGTCGGCCGCGACGTACAGTCTCGCTCGACTCGTGCACGCGGGCGTAGCTCAATGGTAGAGCCCTAGTCTTCCAAACTAGCTACGCGGGTTCGATTCCCGTCGCCCGCTCCAGCCAGGCATTCGACACGCGGGCCGATTAGGCTATGCAGGCCGGGCCTGTCGAGCCTGGCGAGGCTGAGGAGGCTGACAATTCAGCGCACAGGCACCACGGCCGACGTCACGATCCACGGCTCATACGCGCCGCGCTTCGAGCGAGTTCGCAACGCGTTCGAACAGAACTTCGCGCAGGGCAAAGAAATCGGTGCAGCGGTCGCAGCCTGGGTGGACGGCGAGTTGGTCGTCAACCTGTGGGCTGGTACCGCCGACGCCGCCGGTGCCCGGCCGTGGCAGGTGGACACGCTGGGCACCGTGTTGTCTGGTACCAAAGGCCTGACCAGCACATGTGTGCATCAACTCGTCGAGCGCGGCGAGCTCGATCTGGATGTGCCGGTAGCCCGTTACTGGCCTGAGTTCGGGCAGGCCGGCAAGGAAGCCATCACCATCCGCATGGTGATGAGTCACCGGTCGGGGGTGATCGGGCCACGCAAACGAATGCCCTGGCAGCAGGTCACCGACTGGGATCTGGTCTGCGAACGACTGGCCGCTGCCGAGCCGTGGTGGGAGCCGGGTACCGCGCAGGGCTACCACATGACCACTTTCGGCTTCATCCTCGGCGAAGTGTTCCGCCGGGTCACCGGTGCCACGGTTGGTCAGTACCTGCGCACCGAGGTCGCCGAGCCGCTCAGCGCCGAGATCCATATCGGCTTGTCGCGTGCCGAACAACGTCGCTGTGCCGATCTGGTCGAGAAACCGTCCATCCGCCAGATGCTGGCCGACGTCAACGCTCCTGGCTACCCCACCACGCTCGCGGAACACCCGAAGGCCGGTCTGGCCGTGTCGATGGGGTTCGCTCCGGACGACGAAGTCGGCTCCAACGATCTCGAGTTGTGGCGCGAGGTCGAGTTCCCGGGCACCAACGGGCAGGTCTCGGCGCTGGGCCTGGCGACCTTCTACAACGCGCTGGCGCAGGAGCAACTACTCAGCCGCAAGCACATGGATCTGATCCGAGTGTCGCAGGGCGGCTTCGAGACGGATCTGGTCCTCGGCCCACGGGTCGCCGACCATGGGTGGGGTCTGGGCTACATGCTCAACCAGCGCTGCGTCAATGGACCCAACCCGAAGATCTTCGGCCACGGCGGCCTTGGCGGCTCGTTCGGTTTCGTCGATCTCGAGCACCGGATCGGCTACGCATACGTGATGTGTCGCTTCGACGCCACCAAGGCCAACGCCGACCCACGCAGCGTGGCGATGAGCGACGAGATCTATGCGGCACTCGGCGTTAAGAAGAGCTGAGCCGACGGTTCACGCTCGCGACATCACGCAAAAACCGCACCTGTGGCTACCCGGGCCGGATTGTTCTAAACACCTGGATTTCCAAGCAGTTTCGATCTGACACTCAATTGTGACGCGCAAGAATTGGCGATCACCTGCGCTGACAGTGGCTTTGGTGTCGACCAAGTCTCTAGCCGTTCGGAGGCGGTCCGCCGGGCCCCCATCCCGGTCCCCAGCGTGGGTCGGGATGAGGGTTCGGCCCAGGGCCCCGCCAGTTGTCGTGGCAGTTTCCCCAGTCCCAGTTGGGACCCCAACCAGGGTCCCAGAAATCACCTGGGCACCATCGCGGGAAGGGGCCCGGCAGCGCTTGAGCCTCCGTCGCGGCGCCCAAACCGGATAATCCCAATCCGGCCACCACGGCCGCTGCAGCAAAGCCCGGCGCGATCTTCATGTTGCCCTTCCCAGCTATTCATCGGTGCACCAATACAATTCGTTGCCGCATTCTCGAAACCATGTGACTGAGAACTGAATTCGCGGTAGTGCAGTGTCACGCCTTCGGTGTCAGCTTCATGAGTCGCCTCCTCCGCCGGATGAGTCGCCTCCACCGGACGAATCACCTCCGCCAGATGAGTCTCCTCCGCCGGATGAATCGGCACCGGCCGATGAGTCGCCACCTCCGGATGAGTCTGCTCCTGCGGACGGGCCGGCGTCCGGTGCGGGTGAGCCCGCGTCAGGTGCGGGTGCGGGCGCGCCCGCATCCGGTGCGGGTGAGCCCGCGTCGGGTCCGGCAGGCGCCGGCGCAGGTGCACCGGGTTCCGATCCAGGAGCGCCCGGTTCTGGCCCGGATCCGGGCGCGCCAGGGCCACCCGGTCCGCCTGGACCACCGCTCTCATGCCCACCAGGTTCGCCGGGGCCACCCGGTCCGCCTGGATTACCGGGCTCATGCCCACCAGGGCCGCCCGGTCCACCCGGTTCGCCGGGGCCACCAGGCCCATGTCCGCCGTGCCCGCCCGGGCCGCCCGGCTCGTGTCCTCCGGGCCCGCCAGGTCCGCCGGGACCGCCGGGGCCTCCCGGTCCACCGGGGCCTCCCGGTTGGCCGGGGCCACCCGGTCCGGGTCCGCCGGGTCCGCCGGGGCCACCCGGGCCGGGCCCCGAATGTGGCGGGCCGGGCGGGACAATGATTTTCGGTGGTGGGTTGACGTAGGTAGGTCCGTTGATGACGTTGGTGGGTGGTAGCCAAGCCCCGTGGCAGGCATTCCAGTCCCAGTTAGTCCCCCACGACGGGTCCCAAAAATCCCCTGGGCACCAATTCGGGATGGTCGGTGCGGGTGACGCGTGAGCTTCGGTTGCGGCGCCTAGGCCGGCCAACCCAAGGCCGGCGGCCACCACTGCTGTTGCGGCAAAGCAGCTTGCGAACTTGTTCATGGCGCAACAGATACCGGCGCAACCTATGCGTGCGCCCAGCAGATCATTGCGCTCAGATGAGCAATTGCCGGCGTGGTTCATCGCGTCATGCTGCAGCAAGCCGCCTTACGTCTGGCAGGTTTGGCACCAAAAGACGTTTCGGCCTTCCAATTCGGCAGTGCGGATGGTGGTCCCGCACACCCGGCACGGGTCCCCGGCGCGCCGATACACGTACGTGCGCGGCCGGCCGGGGCCGTAAGACGGTGCACCGTGGTCATGCTCGGGGCGGACCACAATGATCTTGCCGCGGCGCAAACCGATCTTCATCAAGTCCACCAAATCGATCCACGCGGCGGCGAACTCGGCTTCACCAATGGCCCGGCCGGCCCGGTACGGGTCGATGCCGTGACGGAACAGCAGTTCGTTCCGGTAGACGTTGCCGACGCCGGCGATGATCGTCTGGTCCATCAACAGCGCACCGATTGGCCTGCGCGACTTGGTGATCCGCGCCCACGGCCACGCCGGATCGGCGTCGCGGCGAAGCGGGTCAGGTCCGAGCCGAGACACCACATCGGCGACTTGCGCGTCGTCGAGAACCTCGCAGACCGTTGGTCCGCGCAAATCGGTGCCGTATTCGGCGCCGACCATTCGCATCCGCACCTGTCCGACCGGAGCCGGCATGGCCTCATCGGGCGTCCGCTCCCATTCGGTGAAGGTTCCGTACAGCCCGAGATGTACATGCACGGTCGGGCCGCCGACGTAGTGATGGAACAGATGTTTACCCCATGCGCTGGCGCGTCGCAGCACCTGGCCATCGACCGCGGACGCCGCCGTAGCGAACCGACCCTGTGGACTCGAGACCGCTACTGCCGCACCGGCATACCGACGCTGGTGCAGCCGGGCCAGCCGATGCAGGGTATGCCCTTCGGGCACGCCTGCTCTTAACTCGGCGCGCCGGGTACCGGCGGGGCCTGATGAGTGCGTTCGTATTCGGCGAGGATGTCGATACGGCGTTGGTGGCGTTCAGCTTTCGACCACGGTGTGGTCAGGAAGGCATCGACGAAAGACAGCGCCTCCTCGACAGTGTGCATGCGGCCGCCGATTCCGATCAGCTGGGCGTTGTTGTGCTGCCGGGCCAACGACGCCGTCTCGACGCTCCAGGCCAGCGCGCAGCGCGCGCCCGGCACCTTGTTTGCCGCGATCTGCTCACCGTTGCCCGATCCGCCGAGCACGATGCCGAGGCTGTCCGGGTCGGCTACCGTCCGCGTGGCCGCGTCGATACAAAACGCCGGGTAATCGTCTTCGGGGTCATAGCTGAAGGCCCCGCAGTCGATCGGCTCGTGCCCGGTTTTCTTCAGGTGGTCGATGATCTGCTGTTTGAGCTCGAATCCGGCATGGTCAGAACCGAGGTAGACGCGCATGCCCGCAATCCTTACCTGCCGGTGCTCGGCCGCGCAATGCGGGGCCGCCCGACCGGTCTAGTCGAATTCGGGCTTCTCGGTGCGGCTCCGCTTGAGCTCCCAGAAGTGGGGGTAGGCCGCGAAGGTCACCGAGGCGTCCCACAGCTTGCCGGCCTCCTCGCCGCGCGGAATCTTGGACAGCACGGGGCCGAAGAACGCCACCCCGTTGACGTGGATGGTCGGCGTGCCGACGTCATCGCCGACGGCGTCCATCCCGGCGTGATGGCTCTTGCGCAGGGCGTCGTCATAGGCGTCCGTGTTAGCGGCGTCCGCCAACTCGGGCGGCAAACCCAGCTCGGCGAGGGACTGCTTGATGACATCGTCGAGGTCTTTGTTGTCCTCGTTGTGAATCCGGGTGCCCATCGCGGTGTACAGCGGCGCGAGCACCTCAGCGCCGTGGGCCTGCTCAGCGGCAATCGCTACCCGGACCGGCCCGAAGGCCTTCGCCAGCCGTTCGCGGTATTCGTCAGGCAAACCCTCGCGGTTCTCGTTGAGCACCGCCAGGCTCATCACCCGGAAATTGACCTCGATGTCGCGGACCTTCTCCACCTCCAGGATCCAGCGCGAGCTGATCCAGGCCCACGGGCACAGCGGATCGAACCAAAAATCGGCAACTGACTTGTCAGGCATGGGAGTCCTCTCCTCGGCGGCCGGCTAACCGTCCAGAACAACCCTAGCCGCGGCGCTCCTGTTCCCGTCGGCGGGACGGATTGTCCGACCACCGCCTAAGTTGGACACGTGGCATTACCGAATCTCACCCGTGACCAGGCCGCCGAACGCGCCGCGCTGATCACCGTCGACAGCTACCGGATCGACCTCGACCTCACCGACGGCAACGGTGGGCCGGGCGAACGGATCTTCCGGTCGATCACCACCGTGGAATTCGCTGCGCTCCCCGGCGCCGGCACCGTCATCGACATCGCCGCCGACAAGATTCACCGCGCCACCCTCAACGGTCGCGAGCTGGATGTGTCCGGTTACGACGAGTCGATCGGTATCGAACTGACCGCTCTGGCCGAACACAACGTCGTCGTGGTCGACGCCGACTGCCGCTACTCCAACACGGGCGAGGGCCTGCATCGCTTCGTCGACCCGGTCGACAGCGAAGTTTATTTGTACTCGCAGTTCGAAACCGCCGACGCCAAGCGGATGTTCGCCTGCTTCGACCAGCCCGACCTCAAAGCGGTGTTCCACGTTTCGGTCACCGCACCGCAGCACTGGCAGGTCGTCTCCAACGGTGCCGCGACGAGCGTCGACGGCGGTGTGCACATATTTGCCACCACACCGCGGATGAGCACCTACCTGGTGGCGCTGATCGCGGGACCGTATGCGCGCTGGGACGACAGCTACAGCGACGAGCACGGCGAGATTCCGCTGGGCATCTTCTGCCGGGCCACGCTCGCGGAGTTCATGGACGCCGAGCGGCTCTTCACTCAGACCAAGCAGGGATTCGGCTTCTATCACAAGAACTTTGGCGTGCCGTATGCATTCGGCAAATACGATCAGTTGTTCGTCCCGGAGTTCAACGCCGGCGCGATGGAGAACGCCGGCGCCGTGACGTTCCTGGAGGACTACGTGTTCCGCAGCAAGGTCACCCGCGCGTCTTATGAGCGTCGCGCCGAAACCGTGCTGCACGAAATGGCGCATATGTGGTTTGGCGACCTGGTCACCATGCGGTGGTGGGACGACCTGTGGCTCAACGAGTCGTTCGCCACGTTCGCCTCGGTGCTGTGCCAAAGTGAGGCAACCGAATTCACCGAGGCGTGGACGACGTTCGCCAACGCCGAAAAGTCGTGGGCCTACCGCCAAGACCAACTGCCGTCGACGCATCCGGTGGCCGCCGATATTCCGGACCTGGCCGCCGTCGAGGTCAACTTTGACGGCATCACCTACGCCAAAGGTGCCAGCGTGCTCAAGCAACTGGTGGCCTATGTCGGCCTCGAGCACTTCCTGGCCGGCCTGCGCGATTACTTCCGCACGCACGCGTTCAATAACGCCACGTTCGACGATCTACTGTCCGCGCTCGAAATAGCCTCTGGCCGTGACTTGTCCGACTGGGGCCGACAGTGGCTGAAAACCACCGGCCTGAACACGCTGCGTGCGGATTTCGACGTTGACGCCGACGGGCGGTTCACCCGTTTCGCGGTGGCGCAGAGCGGCGCTGCACCCGGCGCGGGCGAGACACGCGTACACCGGCTCGCGGTAGGGATTTACGACGACGACGGCAGCGGCAAGCTTGTTCGGATTCACCGCGAGGAACTTGACGTCAA
>DASQSQ010000438.1:0-8918 GCA_035642315.1 Mycobacterium sp. | reverse complement strand
TGAAGTACTTGGCTTCCAGCAGATCGGCGTTCTCGTCACCGGTGAAGCTGCCGTCGTAACCCTGTTCACGCTGGGTGTAGAGCCCCATCCAGCGCATCCGGCCACGCAGGTCGTTCTTGTCGATGCTGTCGAAGCCGGCTTTGGAGTAGTGGTTGAGGATCCGGTCGCGCACATTGAGCGCGTCGTCGTCCTGCTTGAACTGCTCGTTGGGGTTAAGCGGCTCGCGCTCGCCAAGCGCCCACTGGCCTTCGCTGCGGCCCTTGGCGGGTCGGGGGGAGGTCATTCGGCATTTCTCCTTTTGGAGTAGCCGGCTTGGAACGCGCGGATCACCGGTTGCTAGCCCGGCAGCGCAGATCCGGGAGCCAGCTGAAGTACAGGTGGGCGGGTCTACGGCATCAAGGCAGACAGCGACAGCTGCAGACACGCTTGAGATCAATGTGCCGACGCGCCACCAACGCAATGTCGAACGGGCTGCGGTGGGCGGTGGTCACTTGGCCATTGTGCCATGGATGTCGCCAACGGTCGCTACCAGGGTGGAATTTCTCTCATAGTGAGCAAAACTACGTACGAACCCTGAAAAGCAGCGCAAATGTATCCGAGAGTCCGCTGCCAGCGCTCTGGTGGGATATTGGCAACCATGACGGCAAGTTCTGCGCCGGTCGGCCTGCCCGACGTGCACCTGAGCCCGGGCGGGCCGTTCGGCATCTACGTACACGTGCCGTTCTGCTTCACCCGCTGCGGCTACTGCGACTTCAACACCTATACCCCCGCCGAATTGGGCGGGGTCAACCCCGACGCATGGTTGCAGGTGCTGCGGTCGGAGCTCGAATTAGCGGCTGCGCGGCTGGGCGCGCCCGAGGCGCAGACCGTCTTCATCGGGGGCGGGACGCCATCGCTGTTGGGCGGCGAGCGACTGGCCGAGGTGCTGCAGTCGGTGCGCGACAACTTCGAGTTGGCCTCCGACGCCGAGGTCACCACCGAGGCCAACCCGGAGTCGGCGTGGCCGGACTTTTTCGCGGCCGCCCGGGCGGCCGGCTGCACGAGGGTGTCGCTTGGTATGCAGTCGGTGTCGCCACGGGTGCTGGGAGTATTAGACCGGATCCACACGCCGAACCGGTCGGCGGCGGCGGCCCGCGAGGCGCTTGCCGAGGGATTCGAGCACGTCAGCCTCGACCTCATCTACGGCACGCCCGGGGAGTCCGACGATGACTTACTGCGTTCGATCGACGCAGCGGTCGATACCGGCGCCGATCACGTGTCCGCCTACGCGCTGGTCGTCGAGGACGGCACCGCGTTGGCGCGACGAGTCCGCAGCGGCGAGATCGCTGCTCCCGACGACGACGTGCTGGCGCATCGCTACGAGCTGGCGGACGAGCAGCTTTCGGCGGCCGGATTCGAGTGGTACGAGGTGTCCAACTGGAGCCGCGCCGGCGGGCAGTGCCGACACAACATCGGCTACTGGGACGGCGGCCAGTGGTGGGGCGCCGGACCGGGCGCACACAGCTATATCGGTACGACGCGTTGGTGGAATGTCAAGCACCCCAACGCTTATGCGCAGATCCTCGACAGTGCTACGTTGCCGGTCGCCGGTTTCGAGGAGCTGGATGCGCAGAGCCGTCACACTGAGGATGTGATGCTGAGAATCCGTCTACGCCAAGGACTTTCGCTGGATCTGCTCGACGACGCCGAACAGCAGCGTGCTGCTGTCGCTGTCGACGACGGCTTGCTGACGCGCGGTGGCCAGCGTCTGGTGCTCACCGACCGGGGACGGCTGCTGGCCGACGCCGTCGTCCGCATGCTGCTGGGCTAGAAGGGCGGCGGATCGTAACCCGCCGCGCGTTTTCGGTGCTGTTGGGCGAGTCGCTCTTCGGCGAGCCGTTGTTCGTTGATCTGGCGCTCTGAGGTGATGCGGTAACGGCGATCTTCTGCCCGCGTGCGTTTCCGTCGCGGCATCATCAATCCCTTTGTAATTCCTGGCGGTTCAACCACCTGCGCGACCTTCAGCTCTCCCGTTGAACTGGCCAATATTGGGAAGAAGATGCTGCCGCCCGGGGTGGTCGTGTAGGTGTGGCCAGTGGGCGCGGTCCATTCCACGGTGCCGTCTGGGAACTGACGATCTGCCCAGCCGCCACACCGCGAGTAGAAGGTCTTGAGCAAATGGTGGTAACGGCAAAGCAATTTCAAATTCGATGCGTGCGTCGGACCCAACGGGAATGGCACGGTGTGGTCAAGATCGCACACTTCGGCCGGCTTGTCGCAGCCGGGGAACCGACACGTCAAGTCCCGGCAGCGCACGAAGTCCGCCAATGCCGCCGACGGCCGATAACCTCGCTCGGGGCCGGTCGACGGCATCACCAACGGCTTGACCTTCGCGGTTGTTGCCATGTCGCGCAGGGTGGTTGAGTCCAACGGCCCGAACGTTTGCAGGTATCCGGGCGACTGTGAGCCACCACTGATCGTCGCCTGCTCGGCCAAGACATGAATCACCACCTCGGTGGCCGGGCGTCGTTGCGCTGCCGAGCAGTCCGGCGAACCGCATTGGCAGCGCATCTCCGTCAGCCCAGCGGCCAATGCGGCCAAGGCGTCCGCCCGGCGTTGTTGCTTGGTTCGGGGATCTGCCGCGCAGACCGTTCCAGCAAGCGCGTCGAGCTTCTGATCTAAAGCCAACCCGTCAGCAGCGTGCAGCTGCGCCCAGACCCCGGCCAAACCTGCATCTGTGCCAGCGATTTCGACATAGCGATTCTCAGTGCGGTCCCGTGGCGCTCGCTTGCCGGCCGGGTCGAACCGCATGACCCACATGTCGATGCGCTCGAAAAGCCTGGGCCCGGATAGCCGCATCCACTTCGGCGCGTACCTGGCGATGGCGGCATCCAGCTTGGCGATCAAGACCGGATCCTCAACCAACTCGGTGCGAGACACGACCGCGGCCATCATCCGAAAGTCGATGAGTCCTCGCAGGAAAGCCTCGGCGACGCGGGGCAGTCGCTCGCGTAGGGCGATCGCATAGTGCAGCCGCCCTCGGGCTCGGCCCCGGCTGATACCCAGGGCCGCCGCGACTTCGGCCACGACGTTCTCATGGCCGTCGATAGCCCAGTTCTCGCGATCGACATCGTCCTCGGGTGCACGACGCGCGTACAACTCGCCGATCGCCGCCAACTCCCGCCCACACATCGCGTTTTGCTGGCGCGCCGCAGCGGTGATGACGTCCACGACGCCGGCGTCGTCAACACCAACAAACGTCGGCACGGCCTGCGGCGATGGATCGGACTCGAACATACATTCGATTATACTGCGCCCCACTGACTCAAACTTCCTGGCAGGGTCGCAACTTGTGGATTGTTGCGGCTGTGGCTCCGGCAGGGTTGTGGGTGCGTCTCGGTCGACGCGATGGCCCATTCGCGCAAAAGATGTCAATGATCAGTTGCTGGGTCGCGGTCGTCGCCGCAGTTCTGGCTAACGGCCGCCATGCGAGCCAGTGCCTATCGGGCTGTTGAGCCTGCGGATTCCTTAGCGGATGCTGAGCGACTCCGGAGATTGACATGCGGTCGTGTTTATGTAACCGCCGACCGCCTGCTTTCTCCGGCCAAGGGAGTTACGTGACTGTTGAACAGCATCAATGCCGCAAAGCGCGGTGGCAGGGAAAAGAAGCGGAGTTGCCGAAAGAATTTTGCTGAAAACCTTGCTGAAAACAAAACCCAAGGCTTACCTTAAGCGCACCTGAGACCCCGCGCCCCCTGTCTAGGAAGTACCAGCGATGGCTGATCGACGCGGCACCAAGCACAATCCGCACTTGCGCAAAGCGATGATCCACCGCCGTCAGCGTGCAGTCGGGTTGACGGGCGCGATCAGCGCGTTCTTGACGCTGGGGCTGGGGCCGCTGGCCAATGCGCCGAAAGCCACGGCCGATGAGTTTGACGTGGTCATTGACCAGGTCCTTAATGCGATCAGTGGTTCGTTGGGTGATCTGGCTGCCGGTTCGGCGGCGGTTCCGGAGCTGGGCAGTCTGGCCTTGGGTGCCGCTGACCCGGCGGCGGGCGTGGGCCTGGGTTCGCTTCCCGATGTGGGCTCGGTGGCGGCCGCCAGTCCGGTTGATGCCTGGTTGCAGGGGCTAGAGCAGGATTGGATTAACAGCGGCGTTGGTCAGCAGGTTGACACCTTGCTCAATAGTTGGTTCAACCTGGCCGATCCCAGCAGCGGTGCGTGTGGGTTGATCTGTGACGGCGCCGATGGTCAAGGTGGCGGGTTGATCTTCGGTGACGCCGGCAATGCTGCGCAGCCGATGAGTGAGAATTTGCTGGTCAATCCCAGCTTCGAAACGGCCGATCCGTCCGGCTCTGGCTACAGCGGGGTGACCATCCCGGGCTGGACGGAGACCGGCACCCCGACCGTGATCGCTTACGGCACCCAGGGCGGTTATCCCTTCGCCTTCGGGACTCCGCTGCCAAAGTTCTTCGACTTTCCACAGGACGCGCCCGCGGGCGGCGGCGACAATTTCGCCGGCGGCGGACCCGTGGCCACGTCCACCATCAGCCAAACCGTCGACCTCACCGGCGCGGCCGGAACGCCGTTCACGCTGAGCGCAGATCTCGGCGGCCAAGGCTTGGACCCGTCCGACGCCTCAGTGCAGGTCACCTTCCTCGACTCCAATGGGGACGTTCTGGGCACCGACTCGCTCAACCCGGTCACGGTCTGGGATCGCTTGGGATTCACCGGGTTTGAGGAACGCGACATCAGCGGGATGGTCCCTGAGGGCACCACCTCCGCGCAGGTGACCACGACCTTCACCGACAACGACCATTTCCTCACCGACTACAACGGCGCCTACGCCGACAACGAATCGTTCACCGTCGGCGATCCAAGCCTCACCGCGGCGCCGCTCACCCCACCGACGTCCGACGTCGGCCAACTGGATCACGTGTTCCTGATCTACATGGAGAACAAGGGCGTCGACAACATCGTCGGCAGCCCCAACGCGCCGTACATGAACAGCCTGATCAACACAGAAGACTATGACAGCAACTACTTCGCGCTTGGCCACCCCAGCGACCCGAACTACATCCGCCCCTTGGGCGGATCGGACTTCGGCCTCGACTACAACCCCGCCGGGAACGTCATCGACGCGAACAGCCTCATGCAAGAAATGGATCAGGCGGGCATATCGTGGGCCGGCTACGCGCAAGGCATGCCGTTCCCGGGTGACCTCACGTCATCGGGTGATTACGCCGTCGACCAATTACCGTTCGCCCAATTCAGCTACGTCTACGACAACACCCCCGCCTACCTGCAGGAACACCTGCTCCCGCAGTCGGACTTGGCCAACGCTCTGCAGGACCCGAGCACCTTCCCGGAATTCGCGTGGGTCCAACCCGACGAGGACAGCAACATGGAAGGCCCCATCGATACTCCTTCTGGCATTGCCCAGTTCATTATCAGCCAGTTCACGAACCAGCAGTACAACGTCGCGGCCGCCGACCAGTTCGTCCAGCAAGAGGTGTCCGCCATTGAAAATTCGCCAACGTGGACTGACTCGAACGAGAAGGACGCGATCATCATCACGTTCGACGAGGACAACAACAACCTGTCACTGGGCTTCGGCAACGAAGGCAACAACGTTCCGATGGTCGTCATCCCGAACGAGGACGCCGTGGCAAATGGGGGGATGGAATCCGGCCCCTTCACCACCGACGCCTACTACAACGAGTACAGCCTGGGGGCCACGATTGAAGACGCCTTGGGTCCTGCAGGAACTCTGGCCCCGCTCACTGACAACGACATGTACGCCACACCCATGAACGCTTTCTGGCAATGATGGTACCGACTGGCCAACAACACTTTAGGCCGATGTGTGAGTTGTCTATGAACCGCAAGCAAAGCTAACCAGGCATCTCGCGTGTGTTCTACGGTGACGGCCTATTTGAAGGAGTCGTCGAGGCATCGAGGAGACCCGTAATGACAGCGGTCGACAACATCACCAGCCTTCGCCAGCGCCGCGAGGTAATCGTCAATCAGCACGCCGAGGCGGAAAACCGCCACGATGTCGAGGCGACAATCGCTACCTTCCACCAACCGCGTTACGAGTTGAACGGCCAACCTAGCGACGGCGAGGAGGCCGTTCGAGAGCTGCTGCAAGGCCTCATGCACGCCTTACCCGATCTGCACGTCGCCATGGGCAAGCTGCGCCATGCCGATGACGCCGTATTCGGCGAAGGACTTATCACAGGAACACATGACGGCGAATGGGCTGGTATCCCGCCCACAGGACGCGGCGTCGAGGTTCCGGTACTAGCAATTTTCGAGTTCGACGAGGACCGACTCCTATGCGAGAAGGTCTATATGGACATGGCAACCATGCTGACTCAGATGGGTGTGCTCCCCGGTATCAGCTAAGCAGGGGGCGACCGAAAAGGCTCAATAGCAACTGTTACCGATTACGCGAAGTACACTTTTAGAGCGCGCTGAGCAGCGCAAACGTCACCCTAGACGCTGAGCTGCGCTTAGCCCTTCGTGACGGCGATACAGTCGACCTCGACGTCGAAGGGCCCCGTCCACTCCGGCACGCAGAAGAAGATGCGGGCAGGCGGGTTCTTCGGGAAAAAGCGCTTGTAGACCTCGTTGAAAGCCTTGAAGCGGTCGGCCGAGATGCACATCACGTTGCACTTCAGCACATGGTCAAGGTCCGAGCCGGCGGCCTCGAGCGCCTTCTTCACCTGGGTGAGGATGAGCTCGACCTGGTGTTCGAACGGCGCGTTCGGGAGGATTTCCCCGGTGTCGGGGTCGAAAGGCGGCATGCCCGAGACGAACACCATGTTGCCGGCCCGGGTGCAGGTCGACACCGGCGCGCCCCACTTCTCGAAATTGCTGTCGATGGGTTCGACCCGGATGATTTCCCGTTCCATGCGTTCGCTCCTGGTCCGTTCGGCGTCAGTCTAAGGTCCCGTCCATGCCGCGTCGGGTGCCCAAAAGTCCCCAACCGTAGAGAGTGCCGAAAAGTCCCCAAACCGTAGAGAGAGAAGTTTGCTCCTGCCGTAAGCAACTTGTTCAGCCGGTGGTACCGAATGGCCGAAGTAAGTTTTACCTCCCTAGTGGCCCGGTGTCCTGGGTCTGCGTGGCCCTGTCATCGCTGGCCGCGCTCATTGGGGCAACTTGGCTCCGAGGACCTCGGCCGGGAGGATCTCTGGTGGCGCGTCCAGCAGTCGTTCTGCATTGGCCAGCAGGGACGAGGCGATCGGGCCCTCCAGGTGCGCCTGGCGTTCACGGTCGGATGGAAACGCATCGACGATCCAGAAGGTGGTCCTGTCGGTGCGCAGCGCGAACCAGGCGATGGTGCCCGGCTCCTGGTTGGCGAGTCTGACGGCGTCGGCGAGGAAGGTGCTGACCTCATCCGCCTTATCTGGCTTGGCCACTAGCTTGACGACAAGGGCCACGGTGGGTGAAAGGGTGCCGGTGCTCATGGTTGCTCCTCGTGGGTTCGCGTCGCCCATCCGGCGCTCTGATGCCACCGTATGAGTGGAGGGCGCTGGCTGCGACGACGTCGCGAACTCCTATCGTTCGTTTCTTCCTGCCGATACAACGTCGGCGAGCTGCCGATCAGTTCATCCATTCGGGCAGGCGTAGAAGGCTTTAGCAGGCGGTGTTACCGACTTGATCTTGGAGACACTGCTCGTCGGGCGGGTGCGGCTGCTATGCCGATCACGACTGCCCCGCGGCCATCCGATCATCTGGCCGTGCTTCGCCGGACTCATCTGTTTGGCAGTTTGGCTGCGATCACCTCAAGGCGCTCGATGGACGGCGGTTGGGCTAACAGCTCCCCGGCCTGTGCGAGCACATCGGCATTAGCTGCCAGATGAGCTTGGCGCCCTGCGTCATCAGGAAATGCGGTGACAACACCAAAGGATGTCGGTCCCAGCCGCATCGCAAGGCAAACGGTAGTCGCTTCCTCCTTCTCGACCTTCTTGAGGTTCTCAATCAGCAAGGCCTCGAGCTCACCAACCTTGTCTGGCTTTGTTTCAACGCGGATCAGCAGACCAACCTTGACCATCTTCCCTCCAGAAACGCGGTGGAATTTTTCGTCACAACATTGACAGACGGTCGCCTCGGTCCGCCGCGAACGTGGGGAACTTCCCACAGCCAGTGGGGAATCCCCACCGTGCCGTCGGGCAGCTGTTGATCGCGCCATCCCCGAAAGGTTTTGACCAAGCGGTGGTACCGACTGCGCTAAGTACACTCTGATCTCCTGGCTCGACTCGAAGCTGCGAACAGGGACTAAGCATCGCGCGGCACTAGAACGCGCCTCAAGGCGTATCCCATCAACGTACGATTCGGTGCATGTCGACGACCGCTGATGCGCCGCCCGACGACGCCGACCGGGCCACTTCGTCCGACGTTCCAATTCCGCTACGTGAACGTAAACGTGACTGGTTCTTCATCATCATGTTCGCACTATTCGCGTCGACATCGTTGCTGACGGACCCGGTGACCCTGGTGGGTCGTCCGGACGCAAACTCGCGATGGTTCATGTCACGCTTCGTCTACCACTCCGGGACCGACTCACTGATTTTGGTCGACCCACGCTTCGTCCAGGTCACCGTCGGTACATCGGCGGTGCTGTTCGGCGTCTTCTACCTGGTATTGATCTACGCACTTGTGCGGGGGCGCGAGTGGATTCGGCTCCCAGCGGTCTTTTACGCGGGAATGGTCGTCATGGGCACAGGCGCGTACCTGGCCGTCGGACTCTTAGGTGACGCGCCGCTGTTTCACTTGGCGTGCGGACCGGATTCGGCCTATGACTACAAGTTCGTCAGCGCCGCAAAGTCTCTCGCCTACAACCTGCCCTACCCGTTGGTGGCTTTGCTCTTAGTGACGCGAATGTCGCGTGCGCATCCGTTCACACGGCGACCGCGTTAGGGCGCAGTCGTCTT
>DASQSQ010000437.1:0-4825 GCA_035642315.1 Mycobacterium sp. | reverse complement strand
GGGAGCTGAATCTTGTGCGCCGCTGTCTTCCTCGGCGAAGGCATCACCCGGTCGGCGGACCAGCCAAGATGGTCGAACCTCTGCTGCATGTCACGGAGGGCCGCAGCGCGGAACTCGTCATCCGGGCGACCATTCAACTGGTCAACGTATTTGCCCTCGGTGAAGATGCGGAGCAAGAAGGACAGGTGGCTCATTTCGTCCTCGCCCGACCTGCGACAACCTTCGCAACACCAGCCCGTCGCGTGACCACCCTTCGGATTGCGGAATAACTCGGTCCCGCACTTCGGACACTCGGCCGGCGTTGGCAGGGATTAGTACCGACCCCGAGGTGGCCTCCAATCCTATTGCAGCCCAAGAAGATCAATCACTATCCAGTTATCCAGAGCTCACCATCGTCGAGCAGTAAACTCGGGATGTGCATTGAGTGCGGGTTAGCCGTGTCGGCCGGGAATTCTGGACGAAACAAGGGAGTCTTAGACTAGCCCGGTTGCATCAAAGACCCAGCTCACATCCGCTTTTCCGAGGTCCTCCAGCCAGGTCGGCGCCTGGGCGGTCATGCTGCCCATATCCCAATAGTCTTTCCCTAGATCGGAGTAAGCGCAGTGCTGTGACCTGGGAAGACCTGGTCAACGTGCTAGCGCTGTGGTCGATCTATTTGGACTTCAGCAACCATGCGGATGCTTGTCGCGGGGGCGTAACACCGCGCAAGCCGATCGAGGCGCACGGGTACACCCGCGACCACGACAGCAAGCTCATGAACTCTGCGAGGCATCGTTGCCTGCCCTAGATTGCGTCCACGCTCAGCGCCTCGGCGTTAGCGAAGCAGGTCATCGGCACCCGGCGCCTGGACAGCAGTGACTCCATGGCGTCGCCTGGCACGGGGCGCGAGAACAGGAAACCCTGCGCCCGGTGACACCCATGCTCTATCAAAGTGTGTGCGGCAGATGGCGTCTCAACGCCTTCAGCGACCAGTTGCAGGTCGAAGGCCTCAGCGAGCGCGATGATGGCGCGAACGATGGCCAGGTCGCTGGTGTTGGTGCCCAAGTCGCGGACGAAGCCGGTGTCGATCTTGAGCATGTCGACCGGAAGGGACTTCAGGTGCGACAGCACCGCATAGCCGGTGCCGAAGTCGTCGATGGCAATCTGGACCCCGACTTCCTTGAGCTGCGAGAGGGTTTTGCGAGTGGTTTCGATGTCGCCCACCACGGCCCGCTCGGTGATTTCGAGGCATACCGATCCGCCGTCGATGCCGAACTCCTCGATGGTGTCGGCAACACTACTCACGAAGCCGCGGGCGATCAGTTGAACGGGCGACACATTGATGTGCATTATCGCGTCTTGTCCCACCCCGTTGGATCGCCACCGGCTCAATTCGGCGCAGGCGCTTCGCATCACCCATCGGCCCAACTCTGCGGCGAGGTTGGTCGATTCGGCTACGCCGATGAACGAATCCGGTAGCAGCAGCCCGCGCGTCGGATGCCGCCAGCGGACCAGCGCCTCGGCCCCCACGATCACGCGGGTCAGCAAGTCGACTTCGGGTTGGTAATGCAGCAGCAGAGCGTCGCTGTCGATGCCCGCCTTTAGGTGGAGTTCGATATCGTTGCGGAAGGCGACGTTGCCGGAGATGTCATTGGTGCACACTGCGACCTGGTTGCCGCCCGCGCGCTTGGCCGTCAGCGCGGCCTCGTCGGTACGGCGGAGTAGATCCGCGGTGTTGTCGCGTCCCGGCCTGCCCACCGCCATCCCAATGCTGACGGAGGGAGTGATCACATCGTCGCCGATCTTCAGGGGACCGCGCAACGTCGTCTGAAGCCGGTGCGCAAGTGATTCCGCGGTCCCAGTTAGCATCGCCCGGTCCGGAAAGACCAGGAACTCGTCCCCGCCGATCCGACCGATCGTCCCCAGCCCGCCCATGCTCGCCTGCAGCCGTTCGGCGAATACCTGGAGGTAAAAATCGCCGGCGGCGTGGCCGAAGTAATCGTTGATCGACTTCAGTCGGTCGAGGTCGAGATATAAGACCGCGACGGGTCCGGGGCATCCCGCCGCGAGTCTTTCGGAAAGGAGCGCAACAACCGATCGACGGTTGTACAGACCGGTCAAATCGTCATGCTCAGCCAGGTAGTGAAGCCTTTCTTCGGCGGTGATGCGGATCTGGAGCTGTGCAAACAAAGTGGCGACCGACCCGAGCGTGTCCACCTCTTCCTGCTTCCACTTCTTGCCACGAAAATTAACGAAGCCAAGCACACCGGTGGTCACCCCCTTTGAAACCAGCGGTGCAGCGGCCATCGAGGGCGTCGCGACGCGGCGCCTTCCCGTGACCTTGCGTTGGAAAGCCTTGTAAGCAAAGTTTGTCGAGGCCGGCGGCCGGATCACAACCGGTTCCCTGGGCTGAATCACAAGCGGTTCCTTGCCATGCGCGCAAGGCGCGAAGACGTCGTCGCTAGTGAAGTCGACAATCGCCAGGAGATCCGCGTTTGGACGGTCGGGTCGCGGTGGCCATTCCGCGATCAATTTCGAGGCCCCGCTGGTTGGGTCGTTGTGGCGTAAGAAGCCGGTGTCCGCGTCGAACAGGTGGACGAGCCCCGCTAGTACCTGTTCGCTCACAGCGGCAGCGGTGGCTGCATTAGCCTCGATCAGTTGGGCGGCAACGGAGGTGATCACTAGGCCGCGCGACACGGTGCCTCGATTGCCGCGGTGCGGACGGCCTCAACCGATTCAAGCACGTCATCGGAGAATTCGGCCCATGCCTGCTCGGTCTTGCGCGGAGTCTCTGTCATCGTCGGACTCCTCAAACACCCAGGTGGTTGCCGTTGTTCGCAAGATGCGGAGACCAACCTTTGTACGCGCCTTTTTACCGGGTGGCTAAGCGAGGTCGTCGCTGTGATCTTCGCCACGCCGGCACGAGTGACTATAGTCTTTCCCTAGCCCGGAGCAAGCGCAGTGCTATGACCTGGGAAAACCTGGTCAACTATCGGGCGTTGTGGTCGATCTATTTGGACTTCAACAACCGTCATGAGCGAGGTGGGACCGCTGCGCCGTTGTTGAACTTGTCGTTCCACTTCGGCCGATACCACTTGATGAGGTCTTCCTCAAGCATGCACATGTGCTCGCGGTCCACGCAGTAGTGAATCTCGACTCGACGAACATCGCTTCCAAGGAAACTATTCGCGTGCACGCCGATTCGTTCAAAGACGTTCTCAGAGCGGCCCACATAGATCGGGCGGTCCTCATCATCGCCCCACAGCACGCACACGCAGGGTGTTCGTAGTGGCTCGTCGAACACGAAAGGTTTGTAGGCGAGTTCCCACGGTTCCTTCAATTTTCGTTCAAACTCCGGCTAGGAAACGGAGGCTTTTAGACGAGTCCTGTCGCATTAAACACCCAGCTCACGTCCGCTTTCGACAGATCTTCCAACCAGGTCGGCGGCGCCTGAGCGGTCATGCTGCCCATATCCCAATAATCCTTCCACACAGTCACTTTGCCGTCTTCGACACGGTGCACCGTAACGAATCGCAGCAGCGCCGTCTCACCGCTCGACCACTGCCATGTTTCGGAGTGTTCGTACATGACGTCCGAACCATTGGACACCAGCACGCCGTCGTGGTTCTCATAGCCGGCCAGCGGCTCCAGACCAACCTTGAGTCGCTTGACGATGTCGTCGGGACCACGCGCCGCCAGGGTCGGTCCCACTGGCATGTCCACATAGATGCAGTTCGCCGACAGGAACGTCTTGACCGCATCCCAGTCCCGTCGCGATAACGCCTGCCACAGCCCGAGTACGGTGTCGTCAACCGGCATGGGATGTCATAGAACCGGGCTGTTGGACACGTTGTCAACAATGCGCGCAGGAGGTGGGGGATGGCAAAGATGTCAGCGCTGCGATCCCGACGCAAAGTCGGCACCCGACGTACCCGCAAGACGAGTCCGTCGCCCTTTACGCCGGACTGGACACCCAGGCCGGCGCAGTTCGGATGGGGGATACAGCACAACATCGCGATACCGATGAGCGACGGTATTGCCTTGCGCGCCGACATTCATTACCCGACCGTGCCCGAGACCGGGCAGCCCGCCGCCGGGCCATTCCCGGTGTTGTTGTGCATGACGCCCTACGGCAAAAAGGCCCCGCCGCCCGCCGCCCAGATCGGCGGCGGCGCTACCCCGTATCTGATCAAGCGCGGCTACATCGAGGTGATGGTCGACGTCCGCGGCAGCGGCGTGTCCGGCGGTTCCTTCGAGATGTTCGGGGAGCGGCAGACGGAGGATGGGATCGAGCTGGTCGATTGGGCGTCGAAGTTGCCGAACGCCAATGGCCGTGTCGGGATGTTCGGAACGTCCTACCTGGCGATCAACCAGCTGTTCACCGCTGCCGCCATCGGACCGGCTTCGCCGCTGAAAGCGATCTTCCCGGTGATGGCGGCCCGTGATTTCTACCGCGACGCGGCTTCAATGGGCGGTGCTCCGCACCTGCGCACGGTACGGGCTTACGGGGCGATCTACCGCTTACTCAATGTCGTCAACCCGGCGCTGGAGGTGATCAACCTCGGCAAGCATCCACGGCCGCGCGCCGGCGGGTTCGCCGGAGTGCGGCAGCGTGGGCGCGCTCAGCGAGGATACTTTCGGCCGCTGGTCGCCGACGCCGTCGCCGGGGGTGAGACGGCCTTCGACGGACTGTACTGGGATGCGTTGCGGCCGGGCATGGTGTTGCCGGGCATCGTCGCCAACGATGTGGCGGTCTTCCTGGTCGGCGGCTGGCACGACGCCTTCCAGCGCGGCGCCCCGCTGAACTATGCGGCGCTGCAGAACACCTTCGCCGGGCGGCCCGACG
>DASQSQ010000436.1:0-5474 GCA_035642315.1 Mycobacterium sp. | reverse complement strand
TGGGCCGGTTGGTGGTGGAACTCGACGCCGATGCCGACAGCGATGCTGTCTTGGACGACGTGCGCGACGTGGTGGCGTCGGTGGCCACCGACTTGGCCGCCGCGGGACCCGAGCCACAGATCCGCACCGCGCCATTCGCCGACCCCGGTAACCCGCTGGCGATCCTGGTGCCGCTCACCGCGGCGGCCTTCGATGTGGTTGCGATCGGTGCCGCGGTCACCGGCTGGGTGGTCAGGCTGCCCGCGGCACCGAAGACCACTCGAGCGGCGGCCGCCCTGCTCAACAATCAGCCGCGGATGGTGTCCGTGCTCGAGTCACGACTGGGCCGAGTCGGTACCGATATCGCGCTCAGCGCGTCGACAGCTGCGGCCAACGGCTTGACCCAAGCGGTGGGCACACCGCTGCTGAACCTGGTGGAACGGATCCTGCAGATCTCCGAAGCCGAGGCGCATCGCCGCCGATGGCGAGACCGGGAGCCGCAACTGGCCTCCCCCACCCGGCCACAGGCACCGGTCGTACCGATCATTTCGTCGGCCGGGGTGAAATCACAGGTCCCACGGCACAATTGGGCGGCCGCAGCGGCCGGCGAGGCGTCGCACGTCGTGGTCGACGGCGCCATCGATGCGGCCATCGACACCGCGAAGGGATCGATGCACGGGCCGGTCGAGGAGTACGTCGACCAAGCCGCGAACGGTTCGCTGATCGCGGCCGCCAGCGCATTGGTCGCCGGCGGTGGCCCCGAAGACGCGGCCGGTGCGGTGCTGGCCGGCATACCGAAGGCCGCGCATATGGGCCGCCAGTCCTTCGCCGCGGTGCTGGGCCGCGGGCTCGCCGAGGACGGGCAGATGATCCTCGATCCGGGCGCTCTGCGTCGCCTCGACCGGGTAAAAGTCGTCGTCATCGACGGCGCGGCCTTGCGCGGCGATCACCGCGCGGTCTTGCACGCCCGCGGAGACGTACCAGGCTGGGACGAAGACCGGGTCTATGAGGTTGCCGACGCGCTGCTGCATGCCGAGGAGCCGCCCGAGCCCGACCCCGACGAGCTGCCGGCCACCGGCGCCCGACTGAGCTGGGTTCGCGCGCAGGAGCCGTCGGCAACCCCCGCTCAGGGCCTCGAACACGCCGACCTGGTGGTGGACGGCGAGACGGTGGGCCACGTCGAAGTCGGCTGGGAGGTCGACCCGTTCGCGGTTCCGCTGCTGCAGATCGCGAACCGCACCGGAGCCCGGGTGGTGCTGCGGCATGTGGCCGGCACCCAGGATCTGACCGCCAGCGTCGCCGCCAGCCATCCGAGCGGCACGCCGCTGCTCAAGCTGGTGCGGGACCTGCGAGCGGACCGCGGACCGGTGCTGCTGATCACCGCCTTGCACCGCGACTTCGCATCGACCGACACGCTGGCCGCGCTGGCCATCGCCGACGTCGGAGTGGCTCTCGACGATCCCCGCGCGGCCACACCATGGTCCGCGGACATCATCACCGGCACCGACCTGGCTGCGGCGGTCCGGATCCTCTCGGCGCTGCCCGCAGCGCGCCAAGCCAGCGAATCCTCGGTGAACCTCGCCAAAGGCGGCACCACGCTGGCCGGGCTGCTGCTGGTTACCGGTGATCCACGCACCAGCACTAACCCCTTAGCGCTGCGACGCTGGCTCAACCCGGTCAACGCGGCCGCCGCCAGCGCCATAGTGTCTGGAGCATTTTCGGCCAATAGGGTGCTTCGCCAACCCGATCCCACCCCGCAGCCGCTGACTGCTTGGCACGCTCTGGACCCGGAAATCGTCTACGCGCGGCTCGCCGGGCGCGCTCGGCCCCTGACCGTCGAGCCGCTGGCGCCGGCTTGGCGCCGCGCTCTGGACGATCTGTCCTACAGCCCGCTGTTGGCCCCATTGCGGGGGCCGGCGCGTCAGGCGGGGCGGCTGCTCGATGCGACCCGTTACGAGCTCCGTGACCCGCTCACCCCGATCCTGGCCGTGGGCGCGGCGGCGTCGGCGATCATGGGCAGCAACGTCGATGCGCTGCTGGTCGCCGGCGTGATGACCGTCAACGCGCTGACCGGCGGGGCGCAACGGCTGCGGGCCGACGCGGCGGCCGCCGAGCTGTTCGCCGAACAGGACCAGGTCGCTCGTCGCGTCGTTGTCCCGACGGTGGCGACGTCACGACGCCGGCTGGAGGCCGCTCGCACCACTGAACGCACGGTCACGGTGACGGCAAGTGCACTGCGTCCCGGCGACGTCATCGACCTAGTCGCCCCGGACGTGGTGCCCGCCGACGCGCGTCTGCTGGTGGCCGAAGACCTCGAGGTCGACGAATCCTTGCTCACCGGGGAGTCGTTGCCGGTCGATAAGCAAGTGGACCCGGTCGGCGCCACCGACACCGAACGGGCCAGCATGCTGTTCGAGGGAAGCACGATCGTCGCCGGGCATGCCCGGGCGATCGTGGTGGCCACGGGTGTGGGCACCGCCGCGCACCGCGCGATCTCGGCGGTCATCGATGTCGAATCGTCGGCCGGCGTGCAGGCCCGGCTGCGGGAACTGACCGCCAAGGTCCTTCCGCTGACGCTCGCCGGTGGTGCCGCGGTGACGGGTCTGGCGATGCTGCGCCGCGCGACGCTGCGGCAGGCCGTCGCCGACGGTGTCGCCATTGCTGTCGCTGCCGTCCCGGAGGGCCTGCCACTGGTGGCCACCTTGTCCCAGCTCGCCGCCGCTCAACGACTGTCGGCGCGCGGTGTGCTGGTTCGAGCTCCCCGCACCATCGAGGCGCTGGGCCGCGTGGACACCGTGTGCTTCGACAAGACCGGCACGCTCACCGAAAACCGGCTGCGCGTCGTGCGTTCGGTGCCTGCAGCGACGAAGTCGCGAGGCCCCTTCCCTGACGTCGCCGACCCGCAAGCCGCCCACGTCGTGCGGGCGGCCGGTTGGGCATCCACCCAGCCAGAGGAGGGGCGGGGGCATGCCCACGCCACCGACGAGGCGATTCTCAAAGCGGCGGATTCGCTTACCGGCGACGGTGATTCGGAGTGGAACCTGATCGCGGAAGTACCGTTCGAGTCCAGTCGTGGCTTCGCCGCGGCGATCGGCACCCTGAGAACCGGTCCGAAAGCCCCGGTGCTGATGCTCAAGGGCGCTCCGGAGGTCGTGCTGCCGCGCTGCCGGTTCGCCAATCCGCAGGCCGACCTTGACCACGCGGAGTCGTTGGTACACAACCTGGCCGAGCAGGGCCTGCGGGTGTTGGCGGTGGCCAAGCGCCGCTGGGTACACGAAACCGAAGACGACGACGACACCGATGCCGACGCGGTCGACGCCGCCGCGCACGATCTGGAGCTGATCGGCTACGTCGGATTGGCCGATACCGCACGGCCATCGGCGCGCCCGCTGATCGAAGCGCTGGTGGACGCCAACCGCAACGTCGTGCTGATCACCGGTGACCACCCGGTGACCGCCCGGGCGATTGCCCGCCAACTGGGTCTGCCGCCGGATGCCCGGGTGATCACCGGCGCCGAGCTGGCCGGACTCGACGAGGACGCGTCCGCCAAACTCGTCGCCGACGTCCAGGTCTTCGCCCGCGTCAGCCCGGAACAAAAGGTGCAGATCGTTGCGGCGCTGGGGCGTTGCGGACGAGTGACGGCGATGGTCGGCGACGGCGCCAATGACGCCGCGGCGATCCGGATGGCCGATGTGGGCATCGGGGTGAGCGGTCGAGGGTCCTCAGCGGCCCGCGGCGCCGCCGACATCGTGTTGACCGAGAATGACCTCGGGGTGCTGATGGACGCGTTGGTCGAGGGCCGCAGCATGTGGGCCGGCGTGCGCGACGCGGTGACCATCCTGGTCGGCGGCAATGTCGGCGAGGTGCTGTTCACCATCATCGGCACCGCTTTGGGCAGTGGACGGGCGCCGGTGGGCACCCGTCAGCTGCTGCTGGTGAACCTGCTGACCGACATGTTCCCCGCCCTCGCCGTCGCCGTCACTCCGCAGTTCGACGAACCGGAGGCAGACGAATACGAGACCGAGGAAGAGGCCGACGAGGCCCGGCGCGCCTACCAGCGATCGGTGCTCACCGCGCCGACGCCCTCGCTGGACGCTCCGCTGATGCGCCAGATCGTCACCCGCGGCGCCGTAACGGCGGCCGGCGCCACCGCGGCCTGGGCGATCGGGCGCTGGACCCCGGGCACCGAACGGCGCACGGCGACAATGGGATTGACCGCACTGGTGACGACGCAGCTGGCCCAGACGCTGCTGACCCGGCGCCACAGTCCGCTGGTCGTGGCGACGGCGCTGGGCAGCTCCGCGGTTCTGGTTGCCATCGTCCAGACTCCCGGCGTCAGCCACTTCTTCGGGTGCACGCCGCTGGGGCCGGTCGCCTGGACCGGGGTGGCGGGTGCGACCGCCGCGGCCACCGGCCTGTCGGTGCTCGCGCCCAACTGGTTGGCCAAAACCGCCGGAATCGTAGCGCCTGAGCCGGAGTGAAATTCCGGCACGAGTGACGTGCCACTCGAGTTGTGCGAGCACCAGCACTCGAGCCGGCTGCAAGTGCCGCCGTGGTCGACCGACTTATTGGCACACACCGTGTGACAGCACTACCAGCTTCCAGATGGCCAATCGCCAATCGTCAATTGCACCATAGACTTTGGAGCCAATAGTCCGGCGCAGCAGACAAGTCCGCCGCTCCCCGCGGGCATGGGGCGATGCATTCATCAGACTCGGCATTGAACCGCGCAAGCAGCTCAACCGTGTCCTATCCGATTGAGCCGCCGCTGCGAGTCAAGCTGACTGGTCAGTTAGCCGACTAGCCAGTTGCACTGTGCGCTGGCGGATGTGGGTGCAACCCCAGGCGGCCGATGATGAGTCCAAAGTACAGGAGGAATCGAAGATGCCATCGACCGTCGCCGACGTGCATCGAGTCATCACTTGTGTCGATGACGACGGTGGCGAGCGGATAAGCGCTTTCGGACTGGACCGGGCAGAGATCTGCGGCGCGTTCAAGCCAGCAGGCCGCCCACACTGGCTGATATATATCAGTACCACCGTGGCCGAAGCGGCCGGCCGGTCGCATCCTCGCCTGGTCCCGCCACACCTTCAGCTGGGGAACCAGCAGAACGCCCGTGAGTGGGTTGAACTAATCGCCCAGCTCTACGCACGATCGGCGACACCGTGAGCGCGCCGGATGGCCGGCTCTGGGTATCGCCAGACCACGGCCAAAATAGATCCTCGCGGACGCAGCCCGGCGCGGCAATCCGGCGACACAGCCCGCCTCTCGGCCGCAGCCGGATCATCGCTGCCAGTGATGGTGTGCGGCTGTCGGTGCGTGACTATGGGTCTCGCGCACCTGACCACACTTTGGTCCTTCTGCATGGCTTTTGCCTAGACCAATCGTCGTGGGATATTCAGATCGGTCAGCTGATCCGCGAGTGGGGCAATGACATTCGGATCATCAGCTACGACCATCGAGGCCATGGCGACTCCGCCGCCGCGCCCATGCAC
>DASQSQ010000435.1:0-2575 GCA_035642315.1 Mycobacterium sp. | reverse complement strand
CGCTCGCTGAGGCCTTCGGCCTGCAACTGGTCGCTGAAGGCGTTGAGACGCCAACTGCCGCACAGACTTTGATAGAGCATGGATGTCACCGGGCGCAGGGTTTCCTGTTCTCGCGCCCCGTGCCAGGCGACGCCATGGAGTCACTGCTGTCCAGGCGCCGGGTGCCGATGACCTGCTTCGCTAACGCCGAGGCGCTGAGCGCGGCCGCAATCTAGGGCAGGCAACGATGCCTCGTAGAGTTCATGAGCTTGCTGTCGTGGTCGCGCGTGTACGGTAGTGGCCGCCACTCCCATTCGACGACCAGCAGCGACAGCCCCGGCGCACGCAACGCGCCCTAAAGAAACACATGATGGCGGGCACCCTGGATGCGTCGTCACCTCCGTCGCCACTCAACTGATGCTGGCCACCGCACGCACGGCGGACGCAGTGAGCGAACGGGTGCTGGCGCATCTCGTGGAGCAGTATCCCGCCAGACAGCAGCGCCAACACCACCGCCACCCCCGGGATTTGGCGGCACGGTCTCGCGACCAACCACCCGATCAGACTGCCGGTAGCCGCGACCCCCGTCCCGCACCACCCCCGTCGCCGTCTCGCGCGTCACATGGTTCCTACGGCGCGGACACGTAGTCGGCCTCAACAAACGCCCAAGTGGACTCGTTCGCATCGAGTAGGCCGGTTACACGAGTCTGTGGTCAGCGAAAAGTTGACATTCAGTGTGCGAGGAGGCGTTCCTTCTGCTCGGTGAATTCCTCGTCGGTCAGGAGGCCTGAGTCGCGGAGGTCGCCGAGTGTGACGAGTGCTTCAGCGAACTCGCGAACGTCGGCGGCCATCGCGGTCATGTGTCCGCTCGGCGACGTGGGCGTCGATACAGGACGAGCGCAGGGAATCGACCCGATGCGCTCCTGACGTCGTCCCGGAGTTGTATTGCCGCCGATGGCGCGGCTGGCCATGTTTGCCAGGGTCATCTCACTGAAGAGGCTTCCGGGGCTGTTTGCGAGGACTTCTGGGGCGGCGGCCAGGCCGGTCGTCGGCAACGTCACCGCGGCGAGCCTGATCTCTGGTGCCGCCACGGTCCAGGCCGACGGCACCGACAACGCCCCGACCAAGCCCGCCTGGCCCGGGCCCGCTGTGCCCACCGACCCTACCGCACCCAGCTGGTCGAACCGGTTCATAATTCGACTCTCCAGGCCGGTAATTCGGTCGGCAAATAAAATCCGGCTGCTGTCAATTTCCTGCGTTGCAGCAATCTTGATTTCTTCGTTGTCTTGCGCCGCGTCTGCCCACGCCCCGGAGGCCGTGGTCAATTCACCCGACCCGAGACCCAATGCCGAGGGCTCCAATATGGTCGAAGGGGATATCAGGCCCAGGTCCTGCAGGATTCCGAAGATTCCGGATGTGGGCGCTGCAGCCGCCAGCGTGGAGGTCCCCGGCGAGGCGAGCCCCGATAGCGTCGTGGGCACGGCCGAGGTCAGCTGCGACAGCACCGCCGGGGTGTTGGTCGCGGCCGATGTGGCGGTGGCTTGGGTGAGCGCGGCGGCTTGGTCGCCCAATCCGCCGGGGTTGGTGCTCTGCGGTGCTGGAGTGAACGGCGTCAGCGCTGTCGCGGACGCCGACGCGCCCGCGTAGCCGTACATCGCCGTGGCATCTTGTGCCCACATCTCGGCGTAGAGGGTCTCGGTGGCGGCGATGGCCGGGGTGTTTTGCCCGAACAAGTTGGTCGCCACCAGGGCCTGTAACAGGGCGCGGTTGGCCGCGATCACCGGCGGGGGCACCATCGCCGCGAACGTCACCTCATAGGCGGCCGCCGCCGCTTTGGCTTGGATGGCCGTCTGCTCGGCCTGGATGGCGGTGGATCTCATCCACGCCACGTAGGGTGCGACTGCGGTAGTCATCGCTGCTGATGCGGCGCCAAGCCAGGGCCCCGCGCTCAGCTCCGAGATCACCGATTCGTATGAGGTTGCCGCCGAGTGCAACTCGGTGGCAAGCCCGTCCCAGGCCGCCGCGGCGGCCAGCATCGGCCCTGACCCGGGACCGATGTATATCCTTCCGGAATTGACTTCAGGTGGTAATAGTGCGAAATCCATTGCTGCACAACCTCCTCGCTGATCACCGTTGCGTAGGTACCCTCGTTGGGCAGATTCGACCCGCGAGACAGAATCGAAGTCTTCTCGCGCGCCTACCGCTGCATTACCGCAGCTTGCGCCTTTATCAATCGATTGCGTCGACAAATGTTGGATTTAGAGCGCAACGTTGGGATAGCAGAACGCCGTGAAAGACAGCAGCCATTTGGACTCTAGGTCGGCGGATCGATCCCTAGCTGCAAGGGCGCGGTCTTTCGAGGTGTAAAACTAGATAATCGAGTAGGTCGAAGGGCGCACCCCTAGGCCATAGGGCGTGAAGTGCCAGCAAACCGCCCAGATGGATCGACCGTTCACAAACCCGTCGCTAACGTTGTCACGACGTTGTCACAACTAGGCGCAAATGAGGGGGATCGGCGAGGGACAGCTTGGGACGATTTCGGCTAATCAGCATGAGACGAGAGCCTTAGCAAGACAACGAAATTCACCCGATGTCC
>DASQSQ010000434.1:0-2400 GCA_035642315.1 Mycobacterium sp. | reverse complement strand
CATCCGACCGAACGTCTCGCGGATGTCGATTGCCGCGGCGACTGGATCCGGTTTGCCTTCGGGCCCTTCGGGATTCACGTAGATCAGACCCATGGTGGTTGCACCATAGGGTTGCGAAAGGTCCCGCTTACCGGAATAGCGTTTGTTGGTGCCCAGCCATTCGTCCTCTTCTCCCCAGAGGATCTCTTCTGGCTCCCAGACGTCTTCGCGGCCGAAGGCGAAGCCGAAGGTCTTGAACCCCATCGACTCCAGGGCGCAGTTGCCCGCGAAGATAATCAGGTCCGCCCAAGAGATCTTGTTGCCGTACTTCTTCTTAACCGGCCACAGCAATCGTCGGGCTTTGTCCAGGCTAACGTTGTCCGGCCAGCTGTTGAGCGGGGCGAAGCGCTGCATACCCTGGCCACCGCCGCCGCGGCCGTCGTGAATGCGGTAGGTGCCCGCGGCGTGCCAGCTCATCCGGATGAACAGGCCGCCGTAGTGGCCGTAGTCGGCGGGCCACCAGTCCTGTGAGGTGGTCATCACCGAAAACAAGTCGGCCTTGAGCGCGTCGACGTCGAGCTTGGCGAATTCCGTTGCGTAATCGAAGTCTTCGCCGAGCGGGTTGGACTGGGCCGAGTGCGGGTGGAGTGTCGACACGTCGATCTGGTCGGGCCACCAGTCTCGGTTTGTCAGTGGTGCATGCGATTTCGGCTCCGGCGCAGAGATCACCGGGTTTTCACTTTCGCTGCCCTTGTGGGTTGTATCGGATGACACAGCATTCCTTTCAGAGATAGTTGAATCGGCCTGTGATCACGGCTGTGATCCGGAATTTGCAGTCGAGCAGTCGGGGCATAAACCCCAGTAGATGACTTCGGCCTCGTCGAGAACGAAGCCATCCAGCGCGCTGTCGTCCTCCAGCGGCGTCAAGCACGGCGCGTCACCGACCGCACAGTCGACGTCAGCGATGACGCCACAAGATCGGCATACGACGTGATGGTGATTGTCGCCGACCCGCGACTCATAACGGGCAACCATTCCCAGTGGCTGGATCCGTCGAACCAGACCTACCGCGGTCAACGCGTTGAGCACGTCGTACACGGCTTGGCGAGAGACATCGGGCAGGCCGCCGCGTACCGCAGACAAGATCGTCTCGGTATCAGCATGCGGATGGGAGTGCACCGCCTCCAGTACGGCGACCCGGGGCCGGGTCACTCGCAAATCGGCCATACGCAGCTTCGCCGCATAGTCCGCCGACGTTGACGACACCCCACCAATATGCCGCTCCTGTTTGGAATGAGTCAAGACCTTAACTGGAATCGGTCAAGAATTAATCGAAGCGCGCGGTCGCACTCAGCTGACCGCCTTGATCGCGGCTTCGGCCGCTCGCCGGGACGCGAGCTTGGCACCGTTGGCCAGCTGCATCAGGCGAGGAAGCGCACCGGGTTGCCTGAGGAGGTAGCGAGCCACAGCCGGTAGGTTCTGCCTGCCGTCGGGGTGGATCAGGCCGAAAATCTCGGCGTCGACGGTGCCGTCGCTGGCCCGGTCGCTGATTGCCCGCACCACCGACCAGGGGACGCCACGCTCGTCGCACACCTTCGCCACGGCAGCTGTTTCCATGTCCAGCGCCACCACGCCATCCACCCGCAGGTCGGCATGTTGCGCTTGGTCGAGGAGCAGCTCGTCGGTGGTCCACAACTTTCCGTAGGGAGTGCCGACGCGAAGCGGCGTGGGCCGGTGCGCTGAGCCGTCCGCGCCGCTGACCACGAGCTGGGGGAGCACCAGCGTCCCGATCGGTATCTGGTTCCCGATAGCGCCAGCGATACCCACGACGATCACCCACTCGACGTCGACCGCGTCCAGCAAGCGGGCTGTCGCGGCCCGTGCCAAGGCCGTACCAACCCCGGTAACCGCCGCGACCACGTGACGGTCACCAATCCGGCCGGCGTAGCCCGGCCCGTTCTTGCGAAGCCGCACCAGTCGTCGTAGCGCCCGCAACTCCATTGGCATGGCGCACACGAAGGCGATCACGGCAGCCATGGTACGCAGGGGGCCTCAAAGTCCACCGCGGACGAAAAAGGGAACGGAGTAAAAACTCCGTCCCACTCTTAATTTATAGCGCACCCTGGGGCTTGCGGCAAGACCCGGGGTATGCCGCAAAATCGCTGGGCGAAGCCAAAACTCAGCGAAACGGGGGTTACCAGGTGAATGTCGAACCGATGCCCGGCCATGCGGTGATCATTGCCGGGGGAGGTCCGACGGGGCTGATGCTGGCGGGCGAGCTGGCACTGGCAGGCGTCGACGTTGCCGTCGTCGAACGTCGATCCAGCCAGGATTTGACCGGCTCACGAGCCGGTGGTCTGCATTCCCGAACCATCGAGGTCCTCGACCAGCGCGGAATCGCGGATCGCTTCCTGTCGCGGG
>DASQSQ010000433.1:0-13243 GCA_035642315.1 Mycobacterium sp. | reverse complement strand
CTGGCCGAGATCGTCTGCGACGACGAGATCATGATCTTGGCGCGAGCCGGGCGGCCACGAAAGTTTGAATTCCTTCCCCGGGTTGCTCAGCGTCTCCCGCTGATTCCGCCGGTTGGCACCGCGCTCTGCGCCTGGGCCGACGAGCCCACCACGACGAAGTGGCTTGCGCGACTCGGCCCGATGCCAAAACAAGAGATGGCCCGCATCACGCAGGCGATCGAGGGCATCCGAGCCCGCGGTTACGACGTGGGCCTTGAAACGCCCACACGAAAACAAATCGGTGAGCTGCTAGCCCGACACGCGCACGACGCCGAGTCAAAGGACTGGAAGCCCATGCTCGCCGATCTCTTCAAGACCCTCGCGCGTGAAGAGAACCAGATCGTGGGCCCGATCGACCCACATCGGGAGTACTTGGTCAACTACATCATGGCTCCGGTGGTCAACAACCACGGCGAAGCCTTGGTGTGCCTTACGGTTCTCGGGTTCGAGGATCCACTCAGCGGCGAGGAGATCCAGAAGATCGGCCAGGTTGTGGTGCAGGCCGGCGCTCTTGCCGGAATTGCCGGACGCGAGGCGTCGACTTACCCGTAGAACACCTCCGAACACCTCGTGACTCTTCCCATAGGGGAGTGTGCAGACTTGAGCCATGCAGGCGACGCTTTCCATCGGTGACTTCGCGCGAGCCACTCATATGAGCGTCAAGACGCTACGTCACTATCACCAGATCGGGCTGCTCGAGCCGGCCGATGTCGACCGACACACTGGTTACCGGCGCTACACCACGACGCAGATCCCGGTGGCCCAAGTGATCAGGCGATTTCGCGATCTTGATATGCCGCTCGATCACATTCGCTCCGTCTTGGAAGCTTCGGATGTAGAGAGCCGGAACCGGCTGATCGCAGCTCATCTCAACCGGCTAGAGGATGGCCTGAGTCGTACGCAAATGGCGGTTGCGTCGCTGCGTGATCTGCTCGAGGGTCCCGCCGAGTCGGGCACCTTGCACGTCGGGCGACGCCGGGTGGAGGCGACGCGGGCCGCTGCGATCGTCGAGGTTGTCGATATCGGCGACGCGCTTACTTGGTATGAGGGTGCGCTCGGTGAGCTACGCGCAACACTGGCCGCCCAGCACGTGGTGCCCACCGACGCAGCGGGCGGCATCTTCGCCGATCAGCTGTTCACCCATGAGCGCGGGCAGGCAACGATCTTTATCCCGTGCGACGGCCAGGTCCGCGAGATGGGGAGGGTGACAGCGTTAGTCATTCCTCCCGTCGAACTGGCGACGATTGTGCATTGCGGCTCTCATCAAGGCATTGACCGCGCCTACGGCGATTTGGCTACGTATGTCACGAAACACGCGCTGGCCGTTGATGGGCCGCTGCGTGAGTACTACCTCGTCGACCGCAATGACACCTCAGACGAAACTCAGTGGCGCACACAGGTCTGCTGGCCGATTTTCGACACGGGACCGACAGCGGACGGTGTCTAAGCCGCAGGTCGGCGCAACCTCCCACAAGGGGAGAGATTCGGGCTCCGTGGGCTCTTGACCCTCCCGTCGTTGCCGCCAGCAAGGTGGGTGTTGTCAATGAACAAACCCAAGGAGTACCAATGCATGCAACAACATTGAGCGGGGTCGTCGCCGAGCACATCGACGCGGTCAACGCGAAGGATATCGACCGGATCGTGGACACGTTCGCCGCAGACGCATATGTGAATGACAACCGCCGGGAGTTCGTCGGCTTGGACGCGGTCCGCCGTTGGGTGGAACGGGAGATGGTCGGCGACAAAGTCACCATCGATGTCGTTGAGACGCTCGAGCATCACGGCGACACCATCGTTCGTGGCCGATACGACGGTGACTATGACAAGACCAACCTGCCGGACGAGGTGATTCTGTCCAACTACTTCAGTGTGCGTGATGACAAGATCGTCAGCCTCGTCGTCATCTTCAACCAGCCCGCCGGATACTGAACGATGCCCTACGCACTCGACCCGGAACTCGTCCCCGTGATGGAAGCACTGGCCGAACGGTCCAGAGACACCCCGAGGCCGCGTCGAGGCGACTGGCAGACACTGCGGGACATCGGAAATGCCGGCCAGGCCTACCTGGCGACGTTGGTTCCGCCCTCGCGAGGAGTGCACACCCGCACATTCTCCGCGACGGCGGCTGACGGGGTATCGCTGGAATTACGTTGGTATACAAAAGATGCCGTCGCCCCAGGATCGGCCGTGGTGTACGCGCACGGTGGCGGCATGATCCTGGGGAGTCTCGACCTATATGACGAGCTGATGTCCTACTACGTCGACCAAACCGGCGTGCCCTTCCTGGCAGTTGCCTATCGGCTGGCACCCGAGGTCAACGCTCCAACCCTGGCTGAAGATGTCTACTCGGCTATTTCGTGGTTGATCGAACACGCTGGGGAACTCGGTGTGGATCGCAGCCGCATCGCGGTGATGGGCGACAGCGGTGGCGGGGCACCAGCGGCCGGTGCAGCGATCCTGGCCCGCGAACGAAATGTATTTCTCGCCAAGCAGATCCTCGTCTATCCGATGCTCGATGACCGTCAGCCGGACCGCGATCCTGCCCTTGAGCCGTTTCTTACCTGGACCTATGACGACAACTTCACGGCCTGGAGCACCGCGCTCGGCGGCGCCTACGGCACCGACGACATTGCACCCACCGCTGCTCCGGCCCGGCTGACCGACTTCCGCGGGCTGCCTGCCACCTACATTGACGTCGGGGACCTTGACATCCTCCGGGATGAAGCCTTGGCGTGCGCCCAACGCCTCGCCGGCGCAAGGGTGCCGGTCGAGGTGCACGTCCACCCCGGTGTTCCGCATGGCTGGGAGCGGTTTGCGCCCAAATCGCAAGTGGCCCTTCGAGCTATGGCCGATCGGATCAGAGCGATCACCTCACTGTGAAAGGCAAGTAGATGAGCACACATGTCGTGACCATTCAGAAGGCACGCCCCGAGAAGGTTGACGAGGTGATCGGAATGCTGACCCAGGCTCTGCCGGACAGCTTCACCCATGACGGCTGCGAGGCAATCCACCTTCGCCGTGACCAAGACGACCCCACCCGCATCGTGTCCTTCACCCAGTGGGCGACACGACAGCACTACGTCGACTATCTCGCCTGGCGTACCGAGATGGGTATGACCGACGAAATCGGGGCCATGCTGACCGAACCCATGGCCGTCGAGTACTTCGACGACATCGTCTCCCTCGTGCGCTGAGAGCCCCGCAGCCAAAAATTCGCCGAGGCGAATCTGGCTCTAAGGGGTAACAACCCGTCTTGATAGCAGCAGCCTGGGCAGCGGTTCTGCCGGATTGCGGCGCCTAGTGGGCGCCGTTGATCGCGGCAACAGCGAAATCGGCCGCTTGATCTGTCATTCCGTTCGTCTTGTAAGCGCTGTGGGCGGCCCGGCTGAACCCTTGGCCTGATGAGCAGACCGGGTCCGCGGGTGTGCACAGGTCGATCGTCTTGTTGGCGTACAGCGGCCCGATATTGATTGGTGGCGCGTCGTGATCGACCAGGTTGAGAAACCCGTTGGACGGTTTGCCGAAAAGTGCGACCGCGGCAACGTGCGGGGCGACGCTCGGTGGCAACGGGCCGCTGATGCCCGCGGGCAATGTGTAGCCGGGCGGGATGCTGTCGGCCGTCATGTAGGCCGCGATTGCAGCACCTTGGGAATAGCCGCCGAGAACAATTTTGGTGTTGGGACAGGTGGCGACGGTGTTGAGGACTTTGTTGGCCGCATCGACGACTCCGTCGGCGGCCTGCGAGAAACTAAGCGATGCGGGGTAATTGACCGGGTACACGTTCACCGCCGTGCCGCCCAGCCGGGACGTGAGGGCGTCGGTGAACGCTTGCCCGGTCGCGCCGGGACCGGGTGGTTCCAGGGTGCCGCGGGCGAAAATCACCTCGACTTGGGCACACGATCCATCGTCGGCTTCAGCGTTGCTTACCGCCGGCGCTGTGATTGCCGCTGCAAGCAGTGCCGTCATCGCGGCTGCCCACCGCAGGATCCTTGTCGTCGGCGGCACGTGCCGTGACAAGGGTGAGATGCCGTGGGTGGTCGTCTCAAGCACGCTGGTGCCTTTCGCTTGGCAAAAGATGTTTTTTGGAGCGTAAGCGGTGCAACACGGTCCCGCAGCGCGTGTTCTGGGCGTTGGGGCCTTCGTGGCAACCGAACGCAGTGGATCAGCTGAAAATTCCCCCGGAATGCATAACAGTGGTCCCATGACCGACCAAGTGCGGGACATCAGAGAGTTCAGCGACGACGCCGAGGCGTACCGAGATGAGCTTTTTCGACGCTGGACGGGCTTGCTCAGCTACCGGTACATCGGTCGTAACCACTCGTCGATGAACGTTGGTGATGCCGACGATACCGTCGTCATCCGACGCGATATGCGCAATGACGCCGGCGGAATCATGGTGGCGCCCTTGGCTATAGCCTCACCGGAGGGCTGCCAGGCTGACTTGGTCGCGGTACCCAACCCGGTAATCGCCTCGGTGCAGATCATCGATCCCGGCTACGACGTGAAGAAGGTCGAAGTCGTCGAGTCCGGCAACGTGCATCAGGGCCGGATGATGGGCTATGGCCGTTGCAAGATCGTCGATGCCGACAACCCGGACCGTGTCATAGCGTTCAACGAAGGCCAGGGCGCGATCATCGGTGTTCCACCGGAAGGCCTCGAGAAGATGGATGTCTCGGGCACTGACCTGGTCATCGAGGATTCGCCGGACCTGCCGCCGCTGTGGAAAGCGTTCGGCGCATCCAGACGCCGCGACGGGCATTGGGTGCTGCCCGAGCTCAGTCTCGAGTTCGCGTCGCCCGACGCGGCACTGCACATCGGGCCGCAGCACGTCGTGCTCGAAACCGCCGCGATCGACCTGGCTGCCGATGCTGTCGGCACCAGGAGGCTCCAGGTGGTGAGCTGGCACGTGATGTTCATGTCGCGGGGCAAGGTCGGCCCGTTCCGGGTCGACGGCACCGCGCATGCCGGCGGGTCCGGCAAGGTCGGCGTGCGCATGTTGGTGCACGACGAGGGCAACGGCGACAAGGCCGTGACGTCCGCCGCGGCGGTCTTCGAAATCGTCGACTAGGTCGCGCGCCGATAACGGCCGATTAGGTTTTCACCTCCACTGGCAATACGATTGCGTGCGGTTCGGTCTCAACTCAGGAAAGCGGCCATGCCTACTCAGCCCGCTCTGGTGCGCCCGCAACGGTTGCGCAGCGCCCGCGCCCAGCGTTTCGTTTCCCCGGTTAAGTGTCCAACGGTCGGCCAGTGCTTCGACATCGAAGTCACTCGCGATGCGGACGGATGGATGATCCGAATTCCCGAGCTGGGCAGGCTCACCCGCGCCCGCCGTCGGGCCGCAGTGGAGCTGGCGGCACGGGAATGCATCGCAACCCGGACCGGCATCCCCATTGGTTATGTCGCCGTTTACGTCGTGAGAGAGTCTTAAGCCGCGGCTAGCCGCTCATCGGTGATCCCGAAGGGACCACTCGTGTCGAAGGTGGCGCGGGTCGCGGCGACGTGTTCCTCAACGGTCATGGGCTTGGATCCGCCGATCACCTCGATGAGGTTGTTGATACCGGAGAAGACGCCGTCGCGGTAATCCTGCGTCACGTGGCTGAGATGCTGCACCAAATGCGCGGACCCGCCGGCGGCTGCCAGTCCCGCCGCGAATGTCGGGATCTCGATCGGCTCGTAGCGGACCGGAATGTTCAGAGTGTCACTGACTTTCGCGGCGATGCCGTACCAATCGAGCTCTTCGGCGCCGAAGAGCGGATAGACCTGGCGATCATGCGGTTCGGGGTTTTGCAGAATCGCCGCAATGACTTTGGCTTGATCCACCGCCGCGATGGGGGCGTGGCGGACATCAGCGAGGGGCAGCCGATAGATGCCTTCGTTGCCAGCGCGGACCCAGGAGAAGTTCAGCCATTCCATGAAGAAGGTGGGCCGCAGATGTGTGGTGATGAGTGCGGTGCGGTCCAATAGACGCTCGGCGATCCAATGTTGCCGGGCGGCATTGCTTTTCGCTTCGCGTCGCGCCGATATCTGCGACATGTTGACGATCGCCTGCACCCCGGCCTCACTCGCGGCCTGCGCGAAGTTCGCCGTGGCCTCGATCAATCCCGTGCCAATCGGGTAGACGAAGTAGGCCGAAGTGACGCCGGCCATCGCCGCACTGACGTCGGGAAAGTCCTGTAGGTCCCCCTGGACGATTTCGGCGCCCTGTTCGGCCAGCCGCTCGGCGCGGTCGTCCAGAGTGTGCACCAGTGCGCGCACGCTCAGGCCTTGTTCACGCAACAGGCGGACGGTGTGGGCACCGGTCTTCCCGGTAGCGCCGGTGATCAGGAACAAGTCGTTCTTCGTGGCCATGGTCGTCGCCCTTCGCAGTCGCTGATGTCCGTGCTGACCTCTTGGCCAACCTCCGGAAACCGATCGGTATTCCGAGAATGCTAATAAATATTGATGTTCAGTAGTACGAAAAACTGATCGGTATACTCAGACCCATGGACAGCAGCGCCGACGGGCGAGACAGGATCCTGGCCGCCGCAGGGTCACTCTTCTACCGCGAAGGCATAAACGCGACCGGGGTGGAACGCATCGCACAGGAGGCCGGGGCGTCAAAGCGCACGATGTACCAGCACTTCCCGAGCAAGACGCAGCTGGTGGAGGCGTACCTGCGCGGTATCCACGACTCCGGGGGAATGCCCAACGAAAAGGCCATCGACACGGTCGGTGGCAGCCCGCGCAACCGCCTATTGGCGATCTTCGACGGGCCGCCGACCGACCGTTTCCGCGGCTGTCCCTTCCACAACGCGGCCGTTGAGGCGGCTGACCAGATGCCCGGTGTTCATGACGTGGTTCATGAGCACAAGCTTCAATTCATTAGTCGTCTCACCGAGGTCGCCGAGGAAGCTGGCGCGAAAGATTCCTACCAGTTGGGCCATCAGCTGGCAGTGCTATTCGAAGGTGCCACGTCGCTGGCCACCTCGCTGAATGACACCGCCCCGCTGCTTCATGCGCGATCTGCGGCGGAGATCCTGATCGACGCGGCCGTCAGGCCGCTCGCGCTGTCCACGTGAAACTGTGCATATCCGGGATTTCTGTAACCAGCGCGGCGGCAACGCCGCGACCGATGTGATCGGCGGCTGCCAGCGGGGTGCCGGGGTCGAGGAAGCCCTCCACTTCGACCCGCAGAGTGCGTCCGGTCCAGCGTGCTCGTGCGTGCGCATGTTGGACACCGCTTACCGCGGCGGCGGTGGTTTCGGCGGTCCTGATGATTTCCGGGTCGACGCCGTCGAGTAGCCGGTGCGCGATATCGGCGGTCACCTCCCAGCCGACGTGGCAGATGAATCCGGTCACGACGATGCCTGCGACCGCGTCAGCCCAGGCCCAGCCAAGCGCCACGCCGATCAGCCCGAGCATCGCCCCGGCCGAGGACAACGCATCCAGCCACGAATGCTTGGCGTCGGCCACCATGGTCGCCGAGCGGATTCGCCGGCCCACCGTGAGCTTGTAACGCGCCACCAGCTGATTGCCTGCGATGCCCACTGCCGCGGCGGCAATGCCCCAGCCCACGTGGGCGGTGCCGCCGTGACGTAACAGCTTGTCGACGCTTTCAAAACCTGCGACCAGAGCGCTGCCCCAAATCACCAGCGCCACACCGATTCCGGCGAGGTCCTCTGCGCGTTCGTAGCCATAGGGATACCGCTCGGTGGGCAGCCGGCGCGACGCGCGGAATCCGACGAACACCAGGGCGCTGGTCGAGACGTCCGACAAGTTGTGCAGGGCATCGCCCAGCAGCGCCACCGACCCCGATACCAGCGCGATGGCCAACTCGATGAGCCCGGTCAGCGCCAGTCCCACGGCGCTGACGGCGATGGCCCGGTTGGCCTGCCGACGGTCGCCCGCATCGTCGATGGCGGTCTCGAGTGGAAAACTTGTCGCCGGGTCACGCACTCCGTTGATCAGATGCATACCGACAAGGATGCCCGCTATCGGCGAGCAAACAAAGAGCCGTGGCTCAGTCGTCCAAGGCGCGGCCGACGATCAACGGATCCGGCTCGCCGACAACCTCGTGGTCCTTGTCGTCGTAGTCGGATTTGGCCAGAAGGTGGCGCATGGCGTTGATGCGGGCGCGCTTCTTGTCGTTGCTTTTCACCACTATCCACGGTGCCATGTCGATATCGGTGGCCTCGAACATCTCTTCCTTCGCCGCGGTGTAGTCGTCCCACTTGTCAACCGACTCCATGTCTGTCGGCGAAAACTTCCACTGGCGCACCGGGTCGACCAGCCGAATGGCAAACCGGGTGCGTTGCTCGGCCGGCGATACCGAAAACCAAAACTTGGTCAGGCTGATGTCGTCCCTGACCAGCATCCGCTCGAAAAGCGGTGCCTGCTGTAAGAATTCGGCGTGCTGCTCAGGGGTGCAGAAGCCCATCACCTTCTCGACGCCGGCACGGTTGTACCATGACCGGTCGAACAACACCATCTCACCCGCGGCGGGCAGATGGGATACGTAGCGCTGGAAATACCATTGCGTCTGTTCGGTTTCGGTTGGCTTCTCGAGCGCGACGACGCGTGCGTTACGTGGGTTGAGGTGCTCCATAAATCGCTGAATCGTGCCGCCCTTGCCGGCGGCATCACGGCCTTCGAACACGATCACGTGCCGCGCACCGGTGCGCTTGGCATGTTTCTGTAACTTCAGCAGCTCGATTTGCAGCTGTCGCTTCAACCGCTCGTATTCGTCGTGCGGCATCCGGTGGTCGTATGGGTATCGCTCGCGCCATGTCTCGATGTGATTGCCGTCCCGGTCGAGCAAGACCGGATCGTCGTCATCCCTGTCGTCGACGGTGTAGCCATGTTCGGGCGTCGAGAGGGTCTCCAGATCTATCTCGGGCATGTCCCGACGCTAGCTCAGTCGGAACCGCTCAGGAGTCGAGGTCAGTGCTGGCCGTCACCTGTTCCCAGCTCGCGATCTCCTTCGCGCGCTGGTCGGCGACGTAGCGATAGGCGGCAAGGGCGTCGGCCCCGAGGAGCAGAAATGCCGGGGGTTCAGTTGATTCGACCGCGGTGATGATTGCGGTGCCGGCCTTGGCGGGGTCGCCGGCCTGATTGCCGTGCATGGTGTCGTTCTCTTTGCGACGCTGCCCGGCGGTGGCGGCGTAGTCGTCGATCACCGTGGTTGACTCGACGAGCGAGCGTCCGGCGAAGTCGGTGCGAAATGCGCCGGGCTCAACGACGGTGACCGAGATACCAAGCGGGGCAAGCTCACCGCGGAGCGCCCCACTGATGCCTTCGATCGCGGCCTTGGCTGCGGAGTAGTAGCCGGATCCCACCGGGGTCAACTGAACACCGATCGAGGAGATGTTGACGATGGCGCCGCGGCGGCGGGCGCGCATGCCCGGCAGGACGGCCTTGATCATCTCGACGGTGCCGAAGAAGTGCGTTTCGAACAGGGTTCGGATTTCGGCGTCGTCGCCTTCTTCGACGGCGGCACGGTAACCGTAACCGGCGTTGTTGACCAGGACGTCGACGCTGCCGAACCGCTGTTGGGCCTGCTGCACGGCCGACGCGACTTGGTCGGGCTTGGTGACGTCAAGGGCCACTGCGAGAACACGCTCGGGCGCCGCGTCGCAAAGGTCGACGACGTTGGCGACATTGCGGGCCGTGACCACGGCGTTGTGGCCGGCGCCGATGACAGCATCGGCGAGCGCGCGGCCGAGCCCGGTCGAACAGCCGGTGATAAGCCAGGTGGACATGGGCAATGTCTACTTGTGCTCACGGCACGCCGTCAACCATACGCTTGACCTGAAGTATGGTTGAGGTCTTAGCGTCGACGCCATGACACAACAACCGTCCGTTGGATCGGCGACCGGCTGGCCGCAAGAACTGGCCTCGATCGGCGCGCTCCGATTCGCACGACGCTCGCCACATTTCGAGCCAACCGTCGAGTTTTACCGCGATGTCGTCGGACTGCCGCTGTGTGCGACGTTCGGGGACAGCTACGGCACCACCGGCGCAATCTTCGGGCTGCCCGGATCCGCACTGACTTTCGAGATCGTCAAGGCCGACGAACCCGTCGCTGTCGACGCCCATGACCAGCTGTGCCTGTACTTTCCCGATGCGGCGGCGCAACAGCAAGCGACGGCGCGGCTTTCGGCAGCGGGGATAGAACCCGTCGAGTCCCATCCGTATTGGGCCGCGACGGGATCGGTTACCTACCGTGATCCGGACGGCCGGGAAGTCGTGTTCGCGCCCTTCATCTTTGGCGTCAACGAACCCGCCGAAAGTAATGCCTCGGGCGAGCATTGGAGCGTCAGCGGGTCGTAGTACCGCGCCGGCCGGTGATGCCCACGTAAATCGCGATGAGAATCACCGCAACGATAATCCCGACGAGGAACGCCGTGAGTTCGAATTTGCCTTGGTTGGCGGTGGATATCAGCCGGTAGGTAACCCACGACCCGGTGAACGACCCGATCGCACCGAGCAGGATCGTCATGATGACGCCGATGTTCTGGCGGCCGGGCAAGATCAACCGCGCCAACGCACCGACAATAAGGCCGATGAATATCGCGCCGACAATTGTTCCGATCATTCGGATCGGTTACCCATTGCCGGCGATTTCACGCACGGTCTAGATAGCGGAAGACCACCGGGCTTGCGTCGTCCGGTGGCCGTCCTCTGCGCTGGCTCGTTGGTTTACTTCTTGAAGGCGTCCTTCACCTTCTCGCCCGCGTCCTTCAGGCTGGACTTCGCCTGGTCGAGCTTTCCTTCGGTTTTGGTCTGGTCGTCTCCGGTCGCCCTGCCCACGGCCTCTTTGGCCTTGCCGGCGGCGTCGTCGATCTTGTTGCTCACTTTGTCGTGTGCGCCCATGCGCGTCATCTCCCTCGTCGTGTGACGGGGTGAGTACCCGGCCTGCGCGCAGGTTCAAACCAGGTGTGAAACATTGGCACGATGCGGGTCGCGATCCTGGACGATTATCAGAATGTCGCGTTGAGCATGGCCGACTGGTCGGAAGTGGCGGCGCGCGCCGACATCACCGTCTTCGCCGATCACCTCGCCGATCAGGACGCCGTTGTGGAGCGACTGGCACCGTTCGACGTGGTGTGCGTGATGCGTGAGCGCACACCGTTGCCGCGTAACGTCATCGAGCGCCTGCCTCGGCTGAAGATGGTCGCCTCCACCGGGCCGTTCAACGCCTCCATCGATGTCGCGGCCGCCAAGGAACGCGGCATCTACGTCAGCACCACCGGCGGATACATCGAGTCGACGGTTGAGCTGACCTGGGCGCTGATCCTTGCCAGCGCCCGCCGGATCGTCGACGAAACCCTGTCGGTGCGCGACGGTGGATGGCAGACATCAGTCGGCTATCAACTGGGCGGGACAGTGCTCGGTGTGCTCGGACTGGGCCGGAGCGGCAGCCGGGTAGCGCGGGTCGGGACGGCGTTCGGCATGGACGTCATCGCGTGGAGCACGAACTTGACCCCGGAGGCCGCCGAACAATCCGGGGCGACCTATGTGGCACGAGACGAATTGTTCAGTCGCGCCGACGTACTGACCATCCATCTGGTGCTGAGCGAGCGGACCCGCGGCCTGGTCGGCGCCGCCGAATTGGGACTGATGAAACCGACTGCGTTGCTAGTCAACACATCCCGCGGCCCGATCGTCGACGAGGGAGCGCTCGTCGACGCTCTGCGGGCGGGCCGGCTCGCCGGGGCCGGTCTCGACGTCTTCGACACCGAGCCGTTGCCGGCCGACCACCCACTGCGGTCGTTGGACACCGTAGTCGCCACCCCGCACATCGGTTACGTCGCCGACCGCGTCTACCGCACCTTCTACGGCGAGGCCGCCACCAAGATCGCCGCCTGGCTGGGCCAGGTCGGCGGCGATTGATTTCGACGCGCGCCGCCGTGACCACCAAGAATCGAGGAGACCGAACGTCAGCGAGATGATCGCGGCGAGCGCCCAGCCCAGCAGGATGTCGATCACAAAGTGCTCGGCGGAATACACCAGCACGAAGGCCATCGCCAACGGGTAAGCCACCAGCAGCGGCCGCCAAATCGCCTTGACACGGCGCCACAGGAATATCGAGATCATCCCGGTCACGGCGGCATGCAGCGAGGGAATCGCGGCGACCAGATTCACACTGGCCTGTCCGGAGTTGAGCAGGGCCCCGGCCGATTGCAGATGCAGCGTTCCCCAGCCGCGAGTCGAGATCCGCTCAACAAAGAGATGGGCACCGGGCCGGCTTTTGTGCATGGCGCCCAGCAGCCCGCCGTTGGGAACACCGGCAGGACTTCTGAACATGCAATGCGGGCTGGACGGACCCCGAGCGAGGTCTGCCGCGGTGCAGCGGGCGGCCGCCCACGGCGGTGCTGCCGGCAGAACGATGTAGACGACGAGCGCGACGAAAGACAACGCGACGAACCGTCGGACAAACGCCGCCCAGTCGCTTCGGTTGCGCAGCCAGAGCACTCCGGCGACGACGTAGGGCAGCACGAAAAACGACATGTAGATCCCGCTGATGATCACTTCCCACCACGGCGCGTGCGGCATTTTGATGCGCTCCTGCAACCACACCGTCGGGACGGTGCCGAAGAACAACCAGCGGTCCGCCTGGGGCTGGAAATGCCACAGCGTGCGCGCGCCGACGAGCGTTGCCGCCCCTCGGCTGAGGTCATACACCACCAGTACCAGCGCGAACGGCAGCCAATCGCACACCACCGCGAACATCTTGTGCCCGCGACCGATGCTGGCCGCGACAAGCCCGGTAACGATGTAGAGCAGCAGCAGTTCCCGGTTGAACGCCAGCCCATCGGTCAGGGTGCGGTAGGCCACGACAACGACCCAAATCGTGATCGCCGCCCGGCGGGTCAGCATCAACCGACGCTGGTGCGCCGTCGCGTCAGTGCTTCCGACACCAGTGACAGGCTCGACAGGCGCGGCAGGGAGCGCCCTGGCGACATGCGGCTGTCGGCGCGCTGACCGTGGTTCGCGCGCCAACACCTGGACTTTTCGACCAGTGGTAACTGGCACCAAAGCGTTCTCCTGCCGACGACAGAAAGCATTCCCCCGTACATCTTGCCGTAACCTTCGTCGGCCGAGGTTCAACCTCGGGAAGGACGGGCGGTGTTTCCGCACGTCACAGTGCGCTTCTTTCTCAGCAGCACCGCGCGCCGGGCTCGGCGCGGTATCGCTCCCGCCAGTAATTCCGCTCGGAGAG
>DASQSQ010000432.1:0-2501 GCA_035642315.1 Mycobacterium sp. | reverse complement strand
CACCTTTCTGATCGAGGACGAACACGACCAACATATACCCCCTGGGGGTATATGGCAAGCAGCGTTTATCGAGTGGCGGTCTGCGTCGTGGCCGGGCTAGCGTTGGGCTTATGACCCAACAGCCGAGCCCTGCTGACGTTGACGCTTTCTTGGACACCACGGTGTTAGACGACGACCCCGCACTGTCCGCGGCGCTGGAGGCCAGCGACGCAGCCGGGTTGCCGAAGATCGCCGTCTCGGCTCAGCAAGGCAAGTTTCTGAGCCTTCTCGCCGGTGCGATCAAAGCTCGCAGCATCCTGGAGATCGGCACACTCGGCGGCTTCAGCACGATTTGGCTGGCTCGCGGCGCGGGGCCCGACGGGCGGGTGGTGACGCTGGAGTACGAGCCCAAGCACGCCGAGGTCGCGCGGGCCAACATCGACCGCGCCGGTGTCGGCGACCGGGTAGAGGTGATCGTCGGCGCCGCCCTGGAGACCCTGCCGACCGTGACCGGCGGTCCCTTCGATCTGGTGTTCATCGACGCCGACAAGGTGAACAACGCCGGCTACCTGGAATGGGCCGTCAAGCTGACCCGTCCCGGCTCAGTTATTGTGGTGGACAACGTCATTCGTGAAGGCGCGATACTATCGAGCGATCCGGACGCCGTGGTTCGCGGGACGCAGCGGGCGCTGGAGATTATGGGCGAGCACCCCAAGCTTGACACCGCGGTGCTCCAGACGGTCGGCGCGAAGCACTGGGACGGGTTTGCGCTCGCGTTGGTGAAGTAAGCCCTACCGCGCCAACCGAAACGGCGCGGAGACGACGTGGCTGACCACGCCCGAAATTCCCGAAATCGACGCTTCAGCATAGCGCCGATTTTCGTTGCTGGCGTGCAGTTGGCGAGCGTAATCTTGCATGAGATGGATGGTTTGTAGCAGGCCCAAAAAGCTTGCTGCATAACAGAAAGGTCACAAAATGAGTACAGTCCATTCATCAATCGATCACCACCCGGATCTGTTGGCTCTACGGGAACGCTACGAGCGTGCTGCAGAGTCGATGTCCGCCCACGGAACCTTCGGCCTCACACTGCTGACCGCGGTGTATATGGCTGTGTCGCCGTGGATTATCGGATTCGGAGAAACGCGACCGCTTGTTGTCAGCGATTTCACCGTTGGCATTGTGTGCGTGGCGCTCGCGTTCGCGTTCGCGATGGCACTGGACCGGAGTCACGGCATGACCTGGACGCTGCCGCTGTTCGGCGTATGGTTCATCGTCTCGCCGTGGATCCTTCACGGTGTCTCGGCGCACGGTGCCATGATGTGGTCGAACGTGATCGGCGGTGCGGTGCTGACCGTACTGGGCTTGAACGCGATGTACTTCGGTACGCGCGCTCGTAGCTCAACAGCCGGCTGACACGAGCGCGAATTACCCCACCCGACCGGTGATACCGGTCGGGACGAGCTAGCTCGGCCGGTGGCTAGCCGCAGACCGCTCCGATCGCGGCCGAGCCCACCAGCTTGACGTACTTGGCCAGCACGCCGGTGGTGTAGCGCGGTGGCAGTGGAGTGAAACCCTCACGGCGCGACGCGAACTCAGCCGGGTCAACCAGTACGTCCAAGGTGCTCTTGGCGACGTCGAGCCGAATTCGGTCACCGTCGCGCAGGAAGGCGATCGGTCCACCGTCGGCCGCCTCGGGCGCGACGTGCCCGACGCACAGGCCGGTGGTGCCGCCGGAGAACCGGCCGTCGGTCAACAGCAGCAAATCCTTACCCAGGCCGGCGCCCTTGATGGCACCGGTGATCGCGAGCATTTCCCGCATCCCGGGACCGCCCTTGGGGCCTTCGTAGCGGATCACCACGGCATCGCCGTGTGTGATGGTGCCGTCGGCCAGCGCGTCCAATGCGGCCCGCTCCCGGTCGAAAACCCTTGCGGTGCCTTCGAACACGTCGGAGTCGAAGCCCGCGGTCTTGACCACCGCGCCCTCGGGCGCCAGGGATCCGTGCAGGATGCTGATGCCGCCGGTGGGGTGGATCGGATGGTCGAGAGCGCGCAGCACCTTGCCGTCGGGATCCGGCGGGGCGATGTGCGCGAGGTTTTCGGCGACGGTCTGTCCGGTCACCGTCAAGCAATCCCCGTGCAGCAGACCGGCATCCAGCAGCGCTTTCATCACCACCGGAACGCCGCCGATGTGATCGACGTCGGACATCACGTGTCGCCCGAAAGGCTTGACGTCGGCAAGATGCGGCACGCGTGAGCCAATGCGGCTGAAGTCCTCCAGCGACAACTTGACGTTGGCCTCATAAGCGATGGCCAACAGGTGCAGCACCGCGTTGGTCGAGCCGCCGAACGCCATCACCACCGCGATCGCGTTCTCGAACGCCTCCCGGGTGAGGATGTCGCGGGCTGTGATACCTCGCCGCAGCAATTCGACGACAGCCTCACCGCTGCGCCGCGCGAACCCGTCGCGGCGGCGATCGGTGGCCGGCGGCGCCGCGCTCCCGGGCAACGACATTCCCAGCGCT
>DASQSQ010000431.1:0-8796 GCA_035642315.1 Mycobacterium sp. | reverse complement strand
CCCGGGAACAACTCGGGCAGCTCCAGGCCGAAACGGGGCCACGCGCCCTGGTTGGCCGGCTCCTCCTGCACCCAGAAGTATTCGCTGACGTTCGGGTAGTGGTCCAGCGTTTCGGCGATTCGCTTACGCGGCAGCGGCGCGAGCTGTTCGATACGCACGATCGCGACGTCGTCTCGATTGTCCTTGGCCTTGCGGGCCGCCAGCTCGTAATAGATTTTCCCACTGGTGAACAGCATTCGGGTCGCCTTGCTGCGGTCACCGATGCCCTCCGCATAGGTGGGTTCTTCGAGCACCGAGTGGAATTTATCCTCGGTGAACTCTTTGATGTCGCTGACCGCAGCTTTGTTGCGCAGCATAGACTTTGGCGTGAACACGATCAGCGGACGCTGCACACCGTCCAGCGCATGTCGACGCAACAAGTGGAAGTAATTGGCCGGGGTCGATGGCATCGCGATCGTCATCGAACCTTCCGCCCACAACTGCAGGAAGCGCTCGATACGGCCGGAGGTGTGGTCGGGGCCCTGGCCTTCGTGGCCGTGCGGCAGCAGCAGCACCACACTGGACAGCTGGCCCCACTTCGCCTCACCCGAGCTGATGAACTCGTCGATGATCGACTGGGCACCGTTGACGAAATCACCGAACTGGCCTTCCCACAGCACGAGTGCGTCCGGATTGCCCACGGTGTAGCCGTATTCGAAGCCGACGGCGGCGTACTCCGACAACGGTGAGTCGTACACCATGAACTTGCCACCGGTCGGGTTGCCGTCGCGGTCGGTGGTCAACAGCTGCAGCGGGGTGAACTCTTGGCCGGTGTGGCGATCGATGATCACCGAGTGCCGCTGGGAGAAGGTGCCCCGGCGGGTGTCCTGCCCGGACAGCCGCACCAACTTGCCTTCGGCCACCAGAGAACCCAACGCCAGCAGTTCGCCGAATGCCCAGTCGATCTTGCCCTCGTAGGCCATCTCGCGGCGCTTCTCCAGCACCGGTGTCACGCGCGGGTGCGCGGTAAACCCCTCAGGCAGGGCGAGGAACGCGTCGCCGACGCGGGCCAGCAACGCCTTGTCTACCGCGGTGTCGAGGCCGGCGGCGAGCATCTGGTTGGACTCCACCGATGCGCTCGGTTGTACGCCGTGCTTCTCCAGTTCGCGCACGTCGTTGAAGACCCGCTCCAGCTGGCCCTGGTAGTCGCGCAGCGCATCCTCGGCTTCTTTCATCGAGATGTCGCCACGGCCGATCAGCGCTTCGGTGTACGTCTTGCGGACGCCACGCTTGGTGTCGACGACGTCGTACATCGCCGGGTTGGTCATTGACGGGTCGTCGCCCTCGTTGTGCCCGCGCCGCCGGTAGCAGAGCATGTCGATGATGACGTCTTTCTTGAACTTCTGCCGGAAGTCCACCGCCAGGCGCGCCACCCACACGCACGCCTCCGGATCGTCGCCGTTCACGTGAAAGATGGGCGCCCCGATCATCTTTGCGACGTCGGTGCAGTATTCGCTGGACTTGGAGTATTCCGGCGAGGTGGTGAACCCGATCTGGTTGTTGACGATGATGTGGATCGTGCCGCCCACCCGGTAGCCGGGCAGCTTCGCAAGGTTCAGTGTCTCGGCAACCACGCCCTGGCCCGCGAACGCAGCGTCGCCGTGCAGCATCATCGGCATCACCGAGAAGGCTTTTTCGGTATCGCTGTCGGTGTCCCCATGGTCGAGCAGATCCTGCTTGGCCCGACACAAACCCTCCAGCACCGGGTCGACGGCTTCCAGGTGCGACGGGTTTGCGGTCAGCGACACTTGAATGTCGTTGTCGCCGAACATCTGTAGATATACGCCGGTGGCGCCGAGGTGGTATTTGACGTCGCCGGACCCGTGCGCCTGCGCCGGGTTCAGGTTGCCTTCGAACTCGCTGAAGATCTGCGAGTACGGCTTGCCCACGATATTGGCCAGCACATTGAGTCGGCCGCGGTGTGGCATTCCGATGACCACCTCGTCGAGCCCGTGCTCGGCGCACTGGTCGATGGCGGCATCCATCAGTGGGATCGTGCTTTCAGCGCCTTCCAGCGAGAACCGCTTCTGCCCGACATATTTGGTCTGCAGGAAGGTCTCGAATGCCTCGGCGGCGTTGAGCTTGCTCAGAATGTATTTCTGTTGTGCCACAGTCGGTTTGACGTGCTTGGTCTCGACGCGCTGTTCCAGCCACTCCAGCTGTTCGGGGTCGAGTATGTGGGTGTACTCCACGCCGATGTGGCGGCAATAGGCGTCACGCAACAAACCCAGGATGCTGCGCAGCTTCTGGTATTCAGCACCGGCGAAGCCGTTGACTTTGAACACCCGGTCGAGATCCCACAGTGTCAGGCCGTGGGTCAGCACCTCGAGGTCGGGGTGGCTGCGGAACCGGGTGTTGTCCAAGCGCAGCGGATCGATGTCGGCCATCAGATGGCCGCGGTTGCGGTACGCCCCGATCAACTCCATTACGCGGGCGTTCTTGTCGACAATCGAGTCGGGGTTGTCTGTGCTCCACCGGATCGGCAGGTAGGGGACGCCCATCTCGCGGAAGATGTCGTCCCAGAAATCGTCGGAGAGCAGCATCTCGTGAATGGTGCGCAGGAAATCGCCCGATTCCGCGCCCTGGATGATGCGATGGTCGTACGTCGACGTCAGCGTGATCAGCTTGCCGATACCGAGATCGGCGATGCGTAGCTCACTGGCGCCCTGGAATTCGGCCGGGTACTCCATCGCGCCCACGCCGATGATGGCGCCCTGGCCCGCCATCAGCCGCGGCACCGAGTGCACGGTGCCGATGGTGCCGGGGTTGGTCAGCGAAATCGTCACGCCGCCAAAGTCTTCGGCGGTCAGTTTGCCGTCGCGGGCACGGCGGACGATGTCTTCATAGGCGGTGACGAACTGCGCGAATCGCATGGTTTCGCAACGCTTTATGCCTGCCACCACCAACGAGCGCAAGCCGTCTTTGCCCTGCAGGTCGATCGCCAAGCCGAGATTGATGTGCGCAGGCGTGATTGCGGTGGGCTTGCCGTCGACCTCGGCGTAGTGCCGGTTCATGTTCGGGAACGCCTTGAGCGCCTGGACCAACGCGTAACCCAACAGGTGGGTGAAGGAAATCTTGCCGCCGCGGGTGCGCTTGAGCTGGTTGTTGATGACGATGCGGTTGTCGATGATCAGCTTGGCCGGGATGGCCCGAACGCTGGTGGCCGTCGGCAGGTCCAGCGACTGAGACATGTTCTTCACCACGGCGGCGGCCGCACCGCGCAGCACCTGGACCTCGTCGCCTTCGCCGGGCGCCGGCCCGACAGAGCGCGCAGGCGCCGGGGGCACCGGAGCGCTGGTCACGCCGTTTCCGACGGTGGCCGTGGGAGCCGGCGGAGGTGGCTGCGCGGGTGAACGGGCGGGCACGGCCTCGGCGGCCGGAGCCGCGGGTGTCGGCTCGTCAGCTGTGGTCAAACCGTCGCCGGTTGGCTCGGGGTTGTAATCGACCAGGAACTCATGCCAGCTCGGGTCGACCGAGGAGGGGTCTTCGCGGAACTTGCGGTACATCTCCTCGACCAGCCACTCGTTTTGCCCGAATGGTGAACTCGTACTGCTCACGGCAGCTGCTCGCCTCGATTCCTGTGTCCGGCAAGCGCGCTACGTGACGCTTGCCACATCCTGCACATGGTGTCGGCGCATCCCACCTGCGGCGGCCCCGACAAGTTTCCGCCCCATAAAGGCTAACCCTTCGCCGACAATCCGCCACGTGTGTTGACCAGCACCGCACCGGGCCCGCGGCACGGTTAGCCGGCGTCGTGAACCGTGGGTAGCAGGTGCAGGGTGACCGACCACCGGCCCGGGGGTGTCCCGAACGCCTTGCGGGTATTACGCACGATCTTCTTGCCCACCAGCCGGTTGCCGATCGCGCCGATGACGGCGCCGATTCCGATCGGCAGCATCTTGCCGAATAACAGTGCGCTGCGCCGCAGCGTGTATCGCCTGACGGCGCGCTTGAGCAACCGCGAGTTCAACTGTGCCAGCGCGGGCATCGGCACCGATGCCGCCCCCTCCGACAGCCACGCACCGCTCCTCCGGCCCGGACCGAGCAGATCGGCGATGGCGTGCTTGCTGTCGTCGCCGACCAACACCGACAACACCAGGGCGCGGCGGAGTTCGCGGTTCTCGGCTGGGACACCGTGCACCGCCGCGATCGCCAGCGCAAAGAACGCAGTCGCCTCGAGGAACACGGCGGTCTCCCCGGCGGCCGCGGACAACGCGGCCAGTGTGCCGATGCCCGGCACCAAAGCGGCCGACCCCACCGCCGCGCCGCTGGCCGTGACGGCGGTCAGGTATCGCTTCTCCAGCTTGGTGACGATGTCGGACGGGGCGGCCTCTGGGTTCGCGCGGCGCAGCCGGTCGACATATGCCGTGGCCGCGGGGCCCTGAATTCGGGCGCTGCGCTCGATGATGTGCGCTAACGCGCGCGCTGATGCCTTGGGCTTGCCGTTGGTGGTTTCGGGCAGCGAGTCATCCGCTGGGTGCGTCCGTCGGGCGCTCATGAGGTGCCTCCGAGTGATTGCCGGCTCCTCCGCGGGCCGTTGGTTGGCCCGCATCGTCGTCCGGCGCGTGCTGTGTGGATTTTCCTTCAGGCTAGCGCCGGTGCCGCGACGCGTGGGGCAGGTGTCAGTGCGATTAGTCCATTCGGAATAATCCGCTGTCGATGGCTTACCAGCTGACGTCAATGGGTATCTCGGTGTTGGCGCTGCTCCGGGAGCGCCCGATGCATGGCTACGAGATGTTCCAGACCCTCGTGCAACGTCATGCGGATCGCATCGTGAAGGTGCGGCCAGGGTCGCTATATCACGTCGTTGACCGGCTGACCGAGGAGAAACTGATCCGGCGGGCGGCGACGGCCCGCGATGGGAAGCGGCCGCAGCGTGCCATCTACGAAATCACCGACGCCGGCGCTGAGTTGCTTGCTGAACGGGTGCGCGAATTGATCGCAATACCGGTCCACGAGTTCCCACAGTTCGTCGTCGCACTTGCTGAGGTCGATACCCTGGGTAGTGATGCCGCGGCGAACGCGGTCGATGACCGCGTTGGGGCAATGGAGGCCCGGGCCGCCGAGATCATGGCGCTTCGCGACGCCGGTATCACACCAGGTGGCTACCTGGTGGCGCTCGACTACTTGCTGGCAACGATGCAGGCCGAGCTCTTGTGGCTGCGTGAGTTTGCCAGCTCGCTGCGATCCGGTCAGCTGGAGCGGCGGCAGGGGATCTCCGACAGCAGGGTTCGGAGCCAAGACGAGGTGGGGACATGACCACGGCGACTGCTCGCGGGCGAACGGGCGGCGGCCCTCGACGCGCTGGCGGCGGGATGGCGACCAAGCCGCAGAAGCGCGGGCAGCCCGGGCACGCCGCCAGTCCCTGGGACGCGCTTTGGGCCATGATGGTCGGCTTCTTCATGATCCTGCTCGACTCGACGATCGTCGCAGTCGCCAATCCCAGCATCATGATCAAGCTCGGCACCGGCTACGACATGGTGATCTGGGTGACCAGCGCCTATTTGCTCGCCTATGCCGTTCCGTTGTTGGTGGCCGGCCGACTCGGTGACCGGTTCGGTCCGAAGAACCTCTATCTGCTCGGCCTCGGCATATTCACCGCCGCGTCACTGTGGTGCGGTCTGTCGGGGAGCATCGGGATGCTGATTGCCGCCAGGGTGGTGCAGGGCCTCGGGGCCGGCGTGCTCACCCCCCAGACGCTGTCGGTGATCACCCGGATCTTCCCGCCGGAACGCCGCGGGATGGCGATGAGCGTATGGGGTGCTACCGCCGGCGTCGCCACATTGGTCGGACCGCTGGCCGGTGGTGTGCTGGTCGATGCACTGGGCTGGGCGTGGATCTTCTTCGTCAACGTCCCGATCGGCATCCTCGGTCTGGGGCTGGCGGCCCGGCTGATGCCGGTCTTGCCCACCCACAAACACCGATTCGACCTGGTTGGCGTGGCATTGTCCGGCCTGGCCATGTTCCTCATCGTCTTTGCCCTGCAGCAGGGACAGGCCGGCGGCTGGGCACCGTGGATCTGGGCGGTGTTCGTCGCCGGTGTCGGGTTCATGACCGGGTTCGTCTACTGGCAGTCGATCAGCCCCGACGAGCCGCTGATCCCGCTGGACATCTTCCGCGACCGCGACTTCAGCCTGGCCAATCTCGCCGGGACGGTCATCGGGTTCGCGTCCACGGCGATGATGCTGCCGCTGATGTTCTACACGCAGGCGGTGTGCGGACTGTCGCCCACCCGTTCGGCTCTACTGATCGCGCCGATGGCGATCACCAGTGGTCTGCTTGCACCGATCGTCGGCAACATGGTCGACCGTTCCCACCCGCGGTCAGTGGTCGGTTTTGGCTTTTCGGTTTTGGCGATCGGACTCACCTGGTTGTCGATCGTGATGACGCCGTCCGCGCCCATCTGGCAGTTGGTTCTGCCGTTCATTGCGTTGGGTGTCGGGATGGCGTTCATCTGGGCGCCGTTGGCGGCCACCGCGACTCGCAACCTTCCGCCGCGGCTGGCCGGCGCCGGTTCCGGTGTGTACAACGCGACCCGTACGGTCGGTGCGGTCTTGGGCAGCGCCGGCATGGCCTCCTTCATGACGTCGAGGATCACCTCGGAGATACCGCCGATGCCTGGCGGTGAGGCGTTCGGTCCACCCGGTGGCAAGGGCACCGCCTTGCAACTGCCGGGATTCCTGCGCGAGCCGTTCGCGGCGGCGATGTCTCAGTCGATGCTGTTGCCGGGATTCATTGCGCTGTTCGGCATAGCGGCGGCGCTCTTCATGATCGGCTTCACCGGCGATGACCAGCGCTCGCGCACCGGTGCGGGCGATGACAAAGCCGGCGACCATGGTGGGTCCGAGGAGCGGACTCGGCGAATTCGGGTGAGGCCCAGCGCTTCTCTGGTCGGCCATGACGACGCCTTCGAAGGCTTCCGGGATGGCTTCGACGATGACGACGACTACGTCGAATACACGTTGCCGCCCGTGCGCGCTGACCTGCCCCAGCGGTCCCGCGACGTTAGGCTGGCCCGGGCCCGTATTGATGAGGGCAACACCGAACCGTTGCCCGTCCATGCCGAGCACCCGCGACCGGCGCCCGCCGACACCTGGCACACCGGACCCATCGAATCGTGGCGCAGCCTGCTCGACGAAGACGAGCCGGTCTCGGAAGACGAACCGATCGGATTCGCCCACAACGGGTTTCACGTCGACGACGAACAGCGCTTCCGGCCGATCGAAGAGTTCTCACCGCCGCCCGGGCCGTCGCGGCCCCGCAACCGGCACCACCGCGCGGATCCGGACGAATCGGCCGGCCAGGGGCGGCATTCGTACTAGCCGATGGGCGCAGCGGCGCCGACCCGGGTATCGGCCGCCGTCAACGCCAGGAATGCACCCAGCTCCACCAAGCCCGAGGGTGCGGTGGGCAGGTAGTCGGTCAACGCGTCGGCGCGGACGATCACTGCCGCATATTTTGCGCGACTGATCGCCACATTCAGCCGGTTCCGGTTGAGCAGGAACGGAATTCCCCGTGGAATGTCCGCGACCGACGAGGCCGTCATCGAAATGAGCACGACCGGTGCTTGGGCGCCCTGAAACTTGTCGACGGTTCCGACCTTTACCTCGCCGAGCCCAGCGGCTGCCAGTCGCTGGCGCAGCAAGACCACCTGCGCGTTGTAGGGCGCCAGCACAAGCACATCCGCGGGTGCCAACAGCCGGGCGCCGTCTTCATCGGTCCACGTGGAGCCGAGCAGCAGCGTGATCTGCGCCGCGACGGCCTCGGCTTCCTCGGGGCTCTCGGTTGAGTTGCCCTCGTGGCGTACCGGAAGGACATGCACCCCGGGCGGATATCCGTCGAGGCTGCGCGCTGCGGTGATGTCGTCGTTCGACTGCAATCGGCCTTCGTATGCCAGGGCTGACACCGGTGCGCAGACCGCGGGATGCATGCGGTGTGTGCGGTCCAGGAAGTAGCCACGCTCAGCGGGCAACGTGCGGTGGTTTTCGACCAGCCAGCCCAGCGCAGATCCGTCAACCGGCTCGGGATGTGTGCCCTGGCTGACTTGAGGCAGCTGTTGCGGGTCGCCCAACAGCAGCAGGTTCGCTGAAGCCGATGCCACGGCAATGGTGTTGGCCAAACAGAACTGGCCGGCCTCGTCGATCACCAGCAGATCCAGGCTGCCGCGCGGGACGCGGTTCGGGTTGGCGAAATCCCATGCGGTACCGCCGATCACGCATCCTGCTGTGCCGGTAATGAATCCGGCGTACTCCTGCTCGCTGATCGGTTGCCAGCGGACGTCGTCGCCATCGGATCGCTTCTTTGCGACGCGTTGCGGGTCGATGCCGGCATCGATCGCACAGTCGAGCAGGTTCTCCACCACGGCGTGCGATTGGGCGACGACACCGATGCGCCAGCCGTGCTCGGCGACCAGCCGCACGATGACCCGAGCGCCGGTGTGCGTCTTGCCGGTTCCGGGCGGTCCGTGCACCGCCACGTACGACGAATCCAAGTCGAGGAGCGCTTTTGTAATGTCGTCCGTGATGTGGTCGATGACCGCGCCGGTCCTGGGCAGGGCTGCGCCGCTGCGGGTTCGAGGCGGGCGCCGCAACAGGATATCGAGCAGCGCGGTGCGGGGCAGTTGCGGCAGTCCGGCGGCGAGGTTGGCGGCCGTCGATTCGATCGAGTCCCGAAGTGGCGTCGTCGAAATGGGCGGGCCGGGAGTCAGGGCGAACGGGAATTGATGAAAGCTGCTGCCGTCTTTAGGTGTTCGTTCGA
>DASQSQ010000430.1:0-4402 GCA_035642315.1 Mycobacterium sp. | reverse complement strand
TGCTGCCACCCGGGCTGCTCGCCAGTTCGGTCGTCGCGGCGTCCAGTGCAAACCTGGGTCCGGGCTTCGACAGCATCGGACTGGCATTGAGTCTCTACGACGAAATCATCGTCGAGACAATCGATTCCGGGCTGGTCGTCGAGGTGGAGGGGGAGGGTGCCGGCGAACTGGTGCTGGATGCAGGCCACTTGGTGGTTCGCGCCGTCGAGCGCGGCCTGCAGGCCGCGGGAGTAAGCGTGCCCGGCTTGAAAGTGCGGTGTCGCAACGCCATCCCGCACTCGCGGGGTGTCGGCTCCTCGGCGGCCGCAGTCGTCGGTGGGCTTGCAGTGGTGAATGGTCTTCTTGCACAGGTGGATTCGACCCCGCTGAGTCAAGCCGAGTTGATTCAGTTGTCGTCGGAATTCGAAGGCCATCCGGACAATGCGGCGGCCGCGGTGCTCGGCGGCGCGGTTGTGTCGTGGACCGACCTGAGTGGTATACCACCGGCCTTCTCGGCGGTGTCGCTGCGGCTACATCCCGACATTCGGCTGTTCCCCGCCATTCCCCGGCAGCGGTCGTCGACGGCCCAGGCACGGGTACTACTGCCTGCGCAGGTCAGCCATCAGGACGCCCGCTTCAATGTCAGCCGCGCGGCACTGCTGGTGGTAGCGCTCACCGAGCGGCCCGATCTACTGATGGCCGCCACTGAGGACGTGCTGCATCAACCGCAGCGCGCATCCGCGACGCCGGCGTCGGCGGAATACCTGCACCTTCTGCGGCGTTGCGGTGTAGCGGCTGTGCTGTCTGGCGCCGGTCCGGCGGTGATCGCGCTGAGCACAGCCTCCGAGTTACCCGCAGAGGCTCTCGAGTACGGCGCCGCAAACGGGTTTGCGGTCAGTGAGACCACAGCCGGTGACGGGGTACGCTGGAGTTCTGGGGTAGCTGTTCGCAGCTAACGTGCACAGGCACGGCGGAGGGGCTTCTTGCTTCCGGCATCGAAGCAGGTTATCCTCGACGGCGTCCAGCAATTGCAGCCTCTGAGTCTGCGTAGACACTAGGACGAACACCAAATTCTTCTCGGGGACGATGGTTCGCCATTCAAAACGGCAAATCTTGGGGATCACCGTTGCAGAGTCGATTGTTGGTAGCACTCGGCGATTTGGCTGAATGCAACGAACCCCTTGCTTGATTCGATCAGCGAGGGAAGAAAGGAAATCCGTGACTGAAACGGACCTCGTTACGGCTGACGACAGCACCGAAAACCACAAGCTGTCCAACTCCGTGACCACTGACTCTTCCGCCGACCGTGACGCATCCGGGTCGGCGACGGAGGCCAACACCAGCGGATCGGACGGTTCGCTGTCCGCCATGGTGCTGCCCGAACTGCGCGCATTGGCCAATCGGGCCGGCGTCAAGGGCACCTCTGGGATGCGTAAGAACGAACTCATCGCTGCGATTCGGGAAAGCCGCGAAGGGCGCGCCAACGGTGCACCCGCCAACGGCGGCGAATCGCACAACCACACCAGCGAGGCTTCGGCCAACCACACCGAGACGATCGCCGACGAGGCGACGTCCGGCGACCGCGCGGAGCGGCGCACCCAAGACGAAAAGGCCGATCAATCCGCTGACAAGCCCGCCCGCGACCGCGGCCAACAGGACACCAAATCCGAAGGCCGTGAGTCCGACAAAGGCTCGGATAAAGACTCCGACAAGAGCGGCGACCGACAAGGCTCGGGCGGACAACAGAACCGCGGTGGCTCGAACCAGCAAGACGACGACGGCGACGGGCGCGGCGGTCGCCGAGGCCGCCGATTCCGGGAACGCAGGCGTCGCGGCGACCGGCCAGGCGACGGCGGCGGCGGTGACACCGAACTGCGCGACGACGACGTCGTTCAGCCGGTCGCCGGCATTCTCGACGTGCTCGACAATTACGCGTTTGTGCGCACTTCCGGTTATCTCGCCGGCCCGCACGACGTCTACGTGTCGATGAACATGGTGCGCAAGAACGGCTTACGCCGCGGCGACGCGGTGACCGGCGCGGTGCGGGTGCCAAAGGACGGCGAACAACCCAACCAGCGGCAGAAGTTCAACCCGTTGGTGCGCTTGGACACCGTCAACGGTGGACCGGTCGAAGACGTCAAGAAGCGTGCCGATTTCTCCAAGCTGACGCCGTTGTACCCCAACCAGCGGCTACGTCTGGAAACCACTCCCGACCGGCTGACGACTCGCGTCATCGACCTGATCATGCCGATCGGTAAGGGCCAGCGCGCGCTGATCGTGTCGCCGCCCAAGGCCGGTAAGACCACGATCCTGCAGGACATCGCCAACGCGATCACCGTGAACAACCCGGAATGCCACCTCATGGTCGTACTCGTCGACGAGCGGCCCGAAGAGGTCACTGACATGCAGCGTTCGGTCAAGGGCGAGGTCATCGCGTCGACGTTCGACCGGCCGCCGTCTGACCACACCTCGGTCGCCGAGCTGGCAATCGAGCGCGCCAAGCGCCTGGTCGAACAGGACAAAGACGTCGTCGTGCTGCTCGACTCGATCACCCGCCTGGGTCGCGCCTACAACAACGCGTCGCCGGCGTCGGGCCGCATCCTGTCCGGTGGTGTCGACTCCACCGCGCTGTACCCGCCGAAGCGCTTCCTCGGCGCCGCCCGCAACATCGAAGGAGGCGGCTCGTTGACGATCATCGCCACCGCGATGGTGGAAACCGGATCCACCGGTGACACAGTCATCTTCGAGGAGTTCAAGGGCACCGGTAACGCCGAGCTCAAACTGGACCGCAAGATCTCCGAGCGTCGGGTGTTCCCCGCCGTCGACGTGAACCCGTCGGGTACGCGTAAGGACGAATTGCTGCTCTCGCCAGACGAATTCGGCATCGTGCACAAGTTGCGTCGGGTGCTGTCGGGGCTGGATTCCCACCAGGCCATCGACCTGCTCATGTCGCAGCTGCGTAAGACCAAGACCAACTACGAATTCCTGGTTCAGGTGTCCAAGACGACACCGGGCATGGACAACGACTGACCGGTTAGCACATCACCGCCGTCGACCAACATCGCCCTTCCCCCTAGGAAGCTGACGCTGCGCCGGTAACGTGCCAGCCTGTGGCGGAGACTATTCAGCAGCTGCTGCGTACCCGCGTTAGCGACTCCACGCCGGCGGTGAAATACGGCGACCGGGTGTGGAGTTGGCGCGAGCATCTGGCCGACGCCTCGGCCACGGCCGCTGCATTGATCGGTATCGCCGACCCGAAACGGCCCCTGCATGTGGGCGCGCTGCTGGGCAATACCCCTGAGATGCTGACCGCGATGGCGGCCGCGGCGCTCGGCGGATACGTGTTGTGCGGCATCAACGACACGCGGCGCGGCGCGGCGCTGGCCAAAGACATCCTGCGGGCCGACTGCCAAATACTGCTCGTCGACCCTGCGCACCGCGCACTGCTCGACGGGCTGGATCTGCCCGGAGTCCGCGTTATCGACGTCGCAGGCGATGAATGGGCTGCTTTGCTGGCAGCAGCCGGGCCACTCGTTCCGTGTCGCGAGGTCGAGCCGACCGACACCTTGATGATGATCTTCACGTCGGGCACCAGCGGCGAGCCGAAGGCGGTCCGGGTGACCCACCTGACCGTGATTTTCGCCGGCGCCAACTTGATCGAGCGGTTCTCGGTTGAGCCCTCCGGCGTCTGCTACCTGTCGATGCCGATGTTTCACTCCAACGCGCTGCTGGCCGGTTGGAGCGTGGCGGTCGGCTCCGGCGCGGCGATGGTGCCTGCGACGTTCTCGGCTTCCGGCTTGCTGGCCGATCTGCGCCGCTACGGCGCGACCTATATGAACTACGTCGGCAAGCCGCTGGCCTATGTGCTGGCCACTCCCGAGCTGCCCGACGATCGGGACAACCCGCTGCTGGTCGCATTCGGCAACGAGGCCAGCGACCGCGACATCGCCGAGTTCAGTCGCCGTTTCGATTGCACGGTGTGGGACGGCTTCGGCTCCACCGAAGGCGCGATCATCATCACCCGCGAAGACGGCTGCCCGCCGGGTTCACTGGGCCAGGGCTTTCCCGGTGTGAGCATCTACAACCCCGACACGCTCACCGAATGCGCGGTGGCCCAGTTCGGCGACGACGGCGCGCTGATCAACGCCGACGAGGCGATCGGCGAACTGGTCAACACGTCCGGCGCCGGCCTGTTCGCCGGCTACTACAACGACCAGGACGCCACCGACGCGCGACTGCGCCACGGCATGTTCTGGTCGGGGGATCTGGCCTACCGCGACGCGGACGGCTGGATTTACTTCGCCGGGCGCAGCGGCGACTGGTTGCGCGTCGACGGAGAGAACATGACGACGGCGCCCATTGAACGGATCCTGCAGCGGTTGCCGCCGGTCAGCCACGTCGCGGTCTATGCGGTAGCCGACAA
>DASQSQ010000429.1:0-5958 GCA_035642315.1 Mycobacterium sp. | reverse complement strand
GATGCCCGACCTCGTCGGCGTGAGCCTGCAGTCGCTGCTCACCCAGGTCGCCAAACTGGAGGCCCAGAACGACGGCGACCCGCAGACTGGGCGCGTCATCCGGCCGCCGGAAGCCGGTGTGTGGCACGGCGAGGACTTCTCCATCTGAGCCGCCGCAGTTAGGCGACGCCGCTCTCCTGCCACGCGTCGTACCCACCCAACAGGTCGGCCACGTCGTAAAAGCCCGCGGCCCGAAGCACACTCGCGGCGACCAGCGAACGGTAGCCGCTCGCACAGTAAGCGACCACCGGCGCCGTGTAATCCAGAGTTTCGATCGAATCGGTAAGGGCCGGTAGCGGAATCTCGCGCGCTCCCGGGATGACGCCGTCGGCCGTCTCCCCCGGGTTGCGCACGTCCACCAGCTGCAAACGGGGCTCCAAGCTCAGCAACTCCGCAAGCTGCCCGGCCGTGAAGCGCAAAGCGGTCTCGACGAGATCTGGCTGGTGCATGAAAACACTTGCCAGATCATCTAATTGGCCGATGACCCGGTCGAAGCCCACCCGGGCGAGGCGGGTCTTGGATTCTTGCCCGCTTGCAGCATCGCCGACCAGCACGATGTCGCAGTCGGGCGACAGGACAATACCGACAGATTCGGCGAAGCGGCCCTGCAAGCCGACATTGACCGCACCGCGCAGGTGACCGCGGGCATACTCGGCCTCGTCCCGGCTGTCCAGCAGAATCGCCCCCCTCAGGGCGTGTTGGCAGACATCGTTAATGTCCAACAGCGGCGGTGCATTTCCGTCCAGCAGCGGATGCTGCTCACGATTGCGCAGCGAGTCGAACTCGAAGTAGCGCGGTCGCGGCGACTGGTCCTCGGTGAGCACGGCAACGAATCGGTCAGCACCGACGATCTGCAGCGCATAGTTGGTCCGGCGTTGCTCACCGATCGTTGAACTGGTCTCGCTCGACAGCTGCTTGCCGCACGCCGACCCGGCACCATGCGCGGGGAAAACCCGTGTGGCGTCGGGCAGTTTCAGAAGTTTGCCGTGCAGCGACTCATGCAGCGCCCGCGCCAATGTCTCCGCGGACAGGCCGGTGCCGGCGAGCAGATCGGGACGCCCGACGTCGCCGACGAACAGGGTGTCCCCGGTGAGCACTCCATAGGGCACCTCGTCGTCGGAGCGCTCGTAGACCACGACGCAGATCGACTCGGGGGTGTGACCCGGTGTCGCGAGAATCTCCAGGGTGACTTCGCCCAGCGAGATGCGCTGACCGTCGCGCAACGGCTCGACCTCGAACTCGACGTCGGCGTCTTCGCTGTAGCAGATCAGCGCACCGGTAGCGGCCGCCAGCTCCAGGTGACCACTCAAAAAGTCCGCGTGGATGTGCGTTTCGATGACCCTTTCGATGCGCAATCCATGATCAGCCGCTTCACCGAGGTAGTCGCCAATGTCGCGACGAGGATCCACGACGACCGCGCGGCCGGTGGTCTCGTCCCCGACCAGATAAGACGCTTGCGACAAGCAGTCCAGATAGTGCTGCGTGAAGATCATCGGTTTCGGCTCCCCTGGCTTCCATACAACTGTTGCGCATCATCCGCAGCTCCGCTCTGCGGGCAGCGAAATACTCCCGGCGACTACCGCCGTGATTTCGCACAACCAGGCTGTTTTCCCGCTGCAGTGGGTGTCTGCAGCTTTGAAATCACGCTGAGTCCGGCGATTGCTCACCGCAGAAGATTCTCAGCTACCGGTATCGGCGCGGCAATATGCCCTCTAGCTGCTATAGCGCTGTACGAGCCACAGGCAGCAATCCACACACGATGGCTCGACAGGACAATCGCGCCGATGTGGACGATGATGGACCGATGCGACTGCCTCTCATGCTTGCCACCGTCGCCGCCAGCATCGGCCTGGCCCTGGCGGTACCCGCGCTGGCCGACCCGGGTAACCCCCCTCCAGGGCCCGTCCCCGATGACCCTGCCGCCGATGCACACTTTCTTGACACGCTGAACCAAGCGGGCATGAGCTATCGCAACGGCGCGGACGCCGTCGCGGCCGGGAGGATGGCCTGCAACATGATGATCTCGGGGCGATCGGAAAAGGACGTCGTCGACGAGCTGTCCATGCGCAACCCCGGACTGAACAGTGGCGGTGCCATGAGATTCGCGGCGCTTGCATCCAGCACGTACTGCCCGGACTACCTGAGCAAGTCGAGCGTGCACACCACCCAGCCCCTGATCCCCGGCCTGGGCGGCAACCGGTAAGGCCGCTGAGAATCGCTTGCTCCCCCGCCTGGACTCGAACCAGGAACCCTTCGGTTAACAGCCGAATGCTCTGCCAATTGAGCTACGGAGGACTGCCCTTTTCCGCACGCCTGGTGGGCGCGGATCGAGGGATGACTCTAGCGTACCGGCGCCCTGAGCCCAACAGATTGGTGGCCCACCGAGCGGCGCGTGCCCGCGAAGATGGGGCAGGATGGACGCAAAGCACCAACGTCGTCTGGAGGGACCGCTTTGATCCGGTATGCCGTCGTGCTGGGGCTGGGCTACGTGCTGGGCGCGAAGGCCGGGCGACGCCGCTATGAGCAGCTCGTCGGCACCTACCGCGCCCTGACCAGCAGTCCCGCCGCCAAGTCGGTGATCGAAGGGGGACGGCGCAAGATCGCGAATCGGGTCTCGCCCGACACGCGGATGGTGACGTTGACCGAGATCGACAACGAGACCAGCGTCGTCGAGCCGCAGGGGCCACGCAGCTGAAGCTGTTCAGGCGGTGAGATCGTCGCCGCTGGCCTGCTGCAGCAGGCTGCGGCGATACGCCTCCATCGCGACCAGGTCGCCGAACAGCGCGTGGTACTCGTCGCCCTGCTCCACCGGTGACATCCGCTGCAGTTTCGACTTGACCTCCGCGATCTGCCGCCCGACCCAGACCTCTTGCAGGCGGGCCAGCACGCTGGCGATGTAGCGCGGCAGCTTGTCGTCGTCGTTGACCCGGATGGTCTCGACCCCAAGCTCGTTGATCAGTCCGCCGGCCGCCGGCGACGGCGCCTTCTGACGCACCGCGTCGAGCCACTCGGCCCCGCCGATACCGGTCGCGGTGCCGCCGGCGGCCAAGATCGCCGTGCACACCGCGGCGTAGCCGGGATGGGTGAAACTCTCGACCGTTAGCGTGTCGAACACCGGCCCGGCCAGCGCCGGGTACTGCAACGCCGACTTGAGCGCCTCGCGCTGCGGCCACAGCGTTGGGTCGCGCGGGTCGGGGCGAAGGGCAGTGAATTCGGCTGCGCCGGAGTCGGCCTCGGCCACGCCGGCACGGCGGGGCTTGGCACGGCTCTGGCTCGTCGGGTTCTTGGCCTCCTCACGCACCCGGCCGAGTACCTGCGCCACATCCGACCAGCCGACCCAGCCCGCCAATTGGCGCGCGTACTCGTCGCGCAGCGTGGGGTCTTTGATCTGGGCGACCATCGGTACGCACCGGCGCAGCGCGGCCACCCGGCCCTCGGCGCTGTCCAAGTCCACCTCACTCAAAGCCGCGCGAATCACGAACTCGAACAACGGAGTTCGCCGCGCCACGAGATCCCGCAGCGCGCCGTCGCCAGACGCCAGCCGCAGATCGCAGGGGTCCATGCCGTCGGGGGCGACCGCGACGAACGATTGGCCTGCCAGGTGCTGCTCGCCGCCGAAAGCCTTGAGCGCCGCCGCCTTGCCCGCCTCGTCACCGTCGAACACGTAGATCAGCTCACCGCGAAAGAAGCTGTCGTCCATCATGAGTCGGCGCAACATCGCCAGATGCTCGTCACCGAACGCGGTGCCGCACGACGCGACGGCGGTGGCGACCCCGGAAAGGTGCATGGCCATCACGTCGGTGTAGCCCTCGACGACGACGGCCTGATGACCCTTGGCAATGTCACGCTTGGCCAGGTCGATGCCGAACATCACCGCGGACTTCTTGTAGAGCGGCGTCTCGGGGGTGTTGATGTACTTGGCTTCCATCGGGTCGTCGTCGAACAACCGCCGCGCCCCGAACCCGATGACCTCGCCGGCCGATGTCCGGATGGGCCACAGCAGCCGGCGGTGGAAACGGTCCATCGGGCCGCGGCGCCCCTGCCGGGACAGGCCCGCGGTTTCCAATTCCTTGAACTCAAACCCTTTGCGCTGCAGATGTTTTGTCAGCGAGTCCCAGCCCGACGGGGCGAACCCGCAACCGAAACGGCGGGCAGCCTCGCCGTCGAAGTTACGTTCGGTCAGGTACTCGCGGGCCGGCGCCGCCTCGTCGGACTCGAGCGCTTGGGCGTAAAACGCCGCAGCTTCCGCGTTGGCCGCGATGAGCCTGCTGCGGCTGCCGCGGTCACGCTGCACATTGGTGGCCGCCGCGCCCGTGTAGGTGATGGTGTGACCGACCCGGTCGGCGAGCAGTTCGACCGCCTCGACGAAGCCGACGTGTTCGATCTTCTGAATGAACGCGTACACGTCGCCGCCCTCTGCGCAGCCGAAGCAGTGAAACTGGCCGTGGTTTGGGCGGACATGAAACGACGGTGACTTCTCGTCGTGAAACGGGCACAGGCCTTTCAGCGAGTCGGCGCCGGCGCGCTTGAGTTGTACGTAGTCGCCGACGACGTCCTCGATGCGGGCTTTTTCGCGGATGGCGGCGATGTCACGATCGGAGATCCGGCCAGCCATCGGCTCAGTCTAGAACGCCGGCCCGCCACCGAGGACGGGTTAACCGGTGCCGATCACGCCGCATGCGATGCGCTTCTCGGCGTCGGGGCCGTACTCTCCGCCGTGCACCATCAGGGCTGTCTTGTTGCCCGCCAACAGGTCGTCCCTGGTGAACGCATCGGTGGTGGTAACCAGATAGGTGGCGCCGTCCTTGCGCACATCCAGCGTCGAGAGGTCACCGCTGGGGGGTTCCCCGGTGTGCCCCGGTGCCTGGTAGTGCATGCCGGCCGACATGAAGTCGCCGGGCGGCCCGCCCATCGGGTCGGCCGAGTTGGGCTCGCATTTGCCGATCTCGTGGATGTGCATGCCGTGCAGTCCCGGTGCCAGGATGCCGTTAGCGGTTGTCTTCACCGTGACAGTGGCAAAGCCGTTGGCGAAGTCGAAGGTGGCCGTGGCCACCGAGCGACCGTCGGCAGTGTGCAGTTCAGCGCTGAGGGTTTGGGCACTTGGCGCCGCGCTCGTTGAGGACGACCCGCTACTCGACTGTGGATGCGAGCTGCAGGCGCTCAGTGCGAGGACGGCGGACAACGTGGCGACAACGACATTGGTGTGCTTGGACATAACCCGGAGCCTAGTACGGTCAGGTTCACGGCTGGGTGGTCTCGATGCGCTCCAGGCGTCCCTCGGTGAACGATGCGATCTGGTCGACGATGACGCGCAGCCGCTCACCGTCGTCGGCCGCGGTGTTGAAGGCCGGCGCGAACATCGGGTCGAGTGTTCGGGGCGCCCCGGCCAGCAACCACTGTGCCACGCGATGGATGCGTTCGCGCTGCGAGCGCTGACGCTCCTGGTGACGCGGATCGGACATGATGAACTGCAACGCCAGGGTCTTGAGCAATGCAACCTCGGCGCGCACCACTTCGGGGACCTGCAAGTCGGTTTGGTAGCGGGCGAGTTGCCCGGGGCCGGCGGCAGCCCGGGTGGCCGCGATCGCCGCGGAGGCGAACCGGCCCACCAGTTCGCTGGTCAACTGCTTGAGCGCCACCGAGGCCGCCAGCGTGGCGTCGTACTTACCGACCGCGGCGATCACCGGTAGCCCAGACAGCCGTTGAGCGGCCGCGACCAGATCGTCGGCGCGCACCCGGGCGAAGTCGCGTTCCCCCAGTTTGGCCAGAGCGGCTGCCTCGTCGTCGTCGGCGAGCACCCGCAAGTCGATCCGGCCGGAGACAACACCGTCTTCGACGTCGTGCACCGAATAGGCGACATCGTCGGCCCAGTCCATCACCTGGGCCTCCAGGCAGGCCCGATCCGCAGGCGCGCGCTCG
>DASQSQ010000428.1:0-4181 GCA_035642315.1 Mycobacterium sp. | reverse complement strand
CACGCAGTCCATCGCCGGCATCGAGATACCTGACACCCCGCTGGCGCGTGAAATCACCGAGTACATCCGCGACACCGAAGACGACCTGTTGTTCAACCACTCCCGCCGGGTGTTCCTCCTCGGCGCGCTGCAAGGACAGCGGCGCGGTCTGCAGCCCGACCTCGAATTGCTTTATGCCGGCGCGATGTTCCACGACATCGGACTCACGGAGGGCTACCGGACGTCGATGCTGCGGTTCGAGGTCGACGGCGCCAACGCGGCACGGGACTTTTTGCTGGAGCGCGGCATAGACGAATCCGCCGCGCGTAAGGTCTGGCTTTCGATTGCGCTGCATACGACACCCGGCGTGCCGGAGTTCCTGGACCCCGAAATTGCTCTCGTTACAGCGGGTGTCGATACTGACGTCCTCGGCATCGGTCGCAGCGATCTATCCTCTGACGCAATTGAGGCGGTCACCGCTGCGCATCCTCGACCCGATTTCAAGAACCGGATCCTGCGGGCGTTCAACGACGGCATGAAGCAACGCCCGGACAGCACATTCGGGACCATGAATGCCGATGTGCTGCAACACTTCGACGAGTCATTCGTCCGTGAAAACTTTGTCCAGATCATCCTGAACAACAGCTGGCCGGAGTAGGCGCACGAAAACTGCCTGGCGGGATCAGCCGCCCGGCCGTTTTGCGGTCGTCCGCTAGGACGTTTCCTTTCGCACGGCGGCTTCGATGTTGTCGCCGGTTTCCTTGTCGATGTTTTTCCAGTACTCGAAGGCACGCTGCAGGACTGGTTCGGACACCCCTTTAAGCAGGTGCCCGGCAACGTTGGAGACCAGCCGTGCACGCGCGGCGTCGTCCATCACCTCGCGGACCAGGGTGCCGGCCTGGGTCCAGTCGTCGTCGTCGGAGCGCAGGGTGTACGCGGTGCGGACCATCTCCCCGTCGGTGTGCCACAGCGCTTCGGCGGTGCGCGATGGGTCGGCCTCGGGTCCGCCCTTGGAGTTGGGCGCATACACCGGATCGCTGACCGGGACCATGCGCATCACACCGTCCTTGGAATACGAGTGCACCGGACACTTGGGCGCATTGACGGGGATCTGCTGATAGTTGACCCCGAGACGGGCCCGGTGAGCGTCGGCGTAGGAGAACGTACGGGCCAACAGCATCTTGTCCGGGCTGAACCCGGTGCCCGCCACCTGGTTGCTCGGCGCAAAGGCGGCCTGCTCGATCTCGGTGTGGTGATCGGTAAAGTTGCGGTCCAACACCAGCTTGCCCACCTCGATCAGCGGGTAGTCGGCGTGCGGCCACACCTTGGTCAGATCGAACGGGTTGATCCGGTAGGTCTTGGCGTCCTCGAACGGCATGATCTGCATCTTCAGCGTCCAACTCGGGTAGTCCCCGCGCTTGATCGCCTCGTGCAGATCGCGGGCGTGGTAGTCCCCGTCCATGCCGGCCAGCCGGTCGGCCTCGTCCTGGGTGAGGCACTTGATGCCTTGATCGGAGACGAAGTGGTACTTCACCCATGAGATCTGCCCCGCGGCGTTGATCCAGCTGTAGGTGTGCGAGCTGTAACCGTTCATGTTGCGCCAACTGGCCGGGATACCGCGGTCACCGAACAGCCAGGTCACCTGGTGGGCGCTTTCGGGGGACAGCGTCCAAAAGTCCCACTGCATGTCGTTGTCGCGCAAGTTGTTGTCGGCGCGGCGTTTCTGCGAGCGGATGAAGTGCTGAAACTTCATCGCATCGCGGATGAAGAACACCGGGGTGTTGTTGCCGACGATGTCGAGGTTGCCTTCGGAGGTGTAGAACCGCAGCGAGAACCCGCGCGGGTCGCGCCAGGTGTCTGGGCTGCCGCGTTCGCCGGCCACCGTCGAAAATCGGATCAGGGTGTCGGTCTTGGTGCCCGGTTGGAAGACCGCCGCGCGCGTGTATTGGCTGACGTCGCCGGTCACCTCGAAATGCCCGAACGCGCCCGAGCCCTTGGCATGCGGCTGACGTTCCGGGATGCGTTCCCGGTTGAAGTTGGCCATCTGCTCGATCAGGTAGTGGTCCTGCAGCAAGATCGGCCCGTCGGTACCAATCGTCAGCGAGTGATCGTCGCTGGCGACCGGAATCCCCGCGTCCGTGGTTGTGGGGCTGAGCTGCTCGTTGCTTTGCTCGTTTTTCATGTCACTCATGTACCCAGTTTCGGGCCGCAAGCCAACAGCCGACGGAGTCAGAACGGCCAGGTTTCCCACAAAAGCGACAGGTGGCGGGATCCGATTTCACGCGTTCTCTTTGCGCGCCCGTGGGCTTGCGTTCACGAAGCGGACGTTAATTGCCTGCCCGGAGTGCAGACATCGCTGCGAGAATGACGCCCTGCGCGCCGCGGCGCGCATAGCTGCGGTGCCGCCAACCTAGGGAGTAGGACTGACCATGACCGATGTCGATCACACCAGGCCCGCCGATCTGTCCGAGCACTCCCGCACTGGGATGGGCGCGCCCGCGCTGCAGCGGGCGATCACCGACCACCTGCGCTATTCGATCGGCCGGCCGGCCGCGGCACTGCGGCCCGAGCACTACTACCGGGCGCTGGCGCTGGCCGTGCGTGACCGCATGCAGGACCGCCGGGTGGCGTCGACGCAGACCTCGCTGGATCTCGGCCGCAAGGTGACCTGCTACCTGTCGGCCGAGTTCCTGATGGGTCCGCAGTTGGGCAACAACCTGCTGAACCTGCGCATGGAGCACGCGGCAAAGACCGCGCTGGCCGCGATGGGCCAGGATCTCGACGAGGTACTGGCGTGCGAGGTGGAACCGGGGCTGGGCAACGGCGGCCTCGGCAGGCTCGCCGCCTGCTACCTGGACTCGCTGGCCACCCTGGAGCGTCCTGCGATCGGCTACGGCATCCGCTACGAATTCGGCATCTTCGACCAGGAGATCCACGATGGCTGGCAGGTCGAGCAGACCGACAACTGGCTGGACAACGGAAACCCTTGGGAGATCGCCAAACCCGACGTCAACTACCTGGTCAAGTGGGGCGGCTACGCCGAGCACTACACCGACGACGACGGCCATGACCGCGTCCGGTGGGTGCCGGGCCGGCTGCTGAAGGGCACCGCCTACGACACGCCCATCCAGGGCTACGGCGTCAACACCTGCAACGTGCTGACGTTGTGGAGCGCGCGGGCCGTCAAGTCGTTCGCGCTGGATGCCTTCAACACCGGCGACTACTACAAGGCCGTCGAGGACGAGGTCACCTCCGAGACGGTGACCAAGGTGCTCTACCCCAATGACGAACCGGAGGCCGGCAAGCGGCTGCGCCTGCTGCAGCAGTACTTCTTCGTGTCCTGCTCGCTGCAGCACGTGCTGCACATCATGGACGACCTCGCCGACGCGGGCGTCAAGGAGCTGCCCCAGCGGTTTGCCCTGCAGCTCAACGACACTCACCCGTCGATCGCGGTCGCCGAGCTGATGAGGTTGCTTGTCGACGAGCGCGACCTGGACTGGGACGAGGCGTGGGAGATCACGGTCGCGACGTTCGGCTACACCAACCACACATTGCTGCCCGAGGCGCTGGAGACCTGGCCGCTGGAGATGTTCTCCGAGTCGCTGCCGCGCCACCTCGAGATCATCTACGAGATCAACCGCCGGTTCCTCGACGAGGTGCGCGAGCGGTTCCCCAATGACGAGGACCGTGTCCGCCGGATGTCGCTGATCGGTGAGGACGGCGGCAAGAAGGTCCGGATGGCCCACCTGGCGACCGTGGGTAGCCACGCGATCAACGGTGTCGCCGCGCTGCACTCGGAGCTGCTGAAAGAGAGTGTGCTCAAGGACTTCTTCGAGTTGTGGCCAGAACGATTCAGCAACAAGACAAACGGTGTGACGCCGCGTCGATTCCTTGCGCTGGCCAACCCCGGACTGCGGGAACTGCTGGACCGCACCGTCGGCGAGGGCTGGCTGACCGACATGACGAAGCTGCGCGGGCTGGAGCCGTTCGTCGACGAGCACTCCTTCCGCCAGCAATGGCGCGACGTGAAACGCGGCAACAAGGCACGCCTTGCCAAGTTCCTCCGCGCGGCAACCGGCGTCGAGCTGAACCCGGACTGGATGTTCGACGTCCAGGTCAAGCGCATCCACGAATACAAGCGTCAGCACCTCAACGTGCTGCACATCATCGCGCTGTACCACCGGCTCAAGCAGAACCCGGGG
>DASQSQ010000427.1:0-7131 GCA_035642315.1 Mycobacterium sp. | reverse complement strand
AGAAAATCTCGTTGTAGCCGGGCCGCGACTGGCCTTCGGGCTCGCCGTGCAGGTAGATCACCGCGCCCTTGGACGCTTGATCAGTCGGTCGGTACAGCCATGCGTTCAGTTCCAGCCCGTCCCGCGCGGTGATCGTCTCTGGGCGGGTGCCTTCGGAGAAGCCGGGCACGATCGGACCGCGGCTGGGCTCGCGGTCGACGCGTTCCCACTCTCGCGTGCGTGGATCGACCAGTTCGACGGTTCGCGGCAGCGACGGTCCCTCCACGGTCATCGCCACCATCGAACCACCCGCGCTTATCGACAACTCGCTTGCGACCATGCCCGGTAACGGGATCGGCTCGTCCAGCGTGTAGTCGGTGTATTGCAGGATCTGTAACTCGCTGCGGCCCTGCATGTTCCACAGCAATGCGACAGTCGACAAGTCGTCGCTCACCACGAACTCGTCGAGATCGCAGTCCGCGCGCTCGGCCACCACGAAGTAGCTGACGCCGTCCTGGGTGGCGGTCACCTCCAGCAACCGGGCATGCTCGCAGCCATTCTCGCTGCGGATCAGTGCCCGCACATATCCGCGGCCGAAGCGGTCACCGCGGGTAACCGGGCGGCTGCGGTTCGCCCGGTACGTCTTAGCCGGTCGGTACAGCTTGGTGCGCCCGCCATCTGTTCCATGCCGGAGACGACGCGGATGGTGGTCGTCGAGGATCACCCCGTTGTCCGTCGTCGACCCAGGATCGTATGGCAACAAACCGATTTCGGTTTGGCCGTGCAGCATGATCAGTTCCCGGTAGCCGCGCGGCCCGACCCGGATCAGCGACGCACCGGCCCACGCGTCGACCAGCCGGCCGCCGGACCGCGAGTCCAGCACGGTGTAGTTCCCGTCGGCCGGATCGATCAGGCAGGACCGGCCAACCCCGTCCTCGCCGGTCAGAATTGCCGCCACCCGGACGCGGTCCCACGCGATCAGCTCGGCGGTCCCGGCGTCCTCGCGGTCGATGCGCCGGGCCATCCGATCGTCGGGATCGGTTGTGACGACCCAGATCTGCCTGCGGGTGCCGCCGTCGGGCGCCACCTCGCAGGCCAGCCACTGACCATCGGCGGAGTGGATGACACGCGAGACCGGACCCTCGACCGGCAGCTCGACATCACGCGACGAGCTGGCCCGCCAGCCGCGCAGAAACCGTTGCACCGCACGCGGATAGCCGCCGTCGTCGATCAGGTGGGCGAACGCGGTGGCGTCCGGGGACAACGATGCGCCGTAAAGGGCACGCACCTGCTGTCCCATCGGATCAGCCCTCCATACTCTGCAGCCACATCTCGAGCACCCCCAGTTGCCAGAGCGTGTTCGCGTCCAGCCTGGTGCGTGTCTCGTTCGGCGCGGCCAGCAGGGCCTTGACGCTCTCGGCGCGATACAGCCCACGGCCGCGGGCTGCATCGTTGGTGACCGAGTCACGCACCATATCGAGCAGCTCTCCGTGCAGATGACGGATGCTCGGCACCGGGAAGTGGCCCTTGGTCCGGTCGATCACTTCAGACGGTAGCAGCGCTCGCGACGCATCCTTCAGCACGCCTTTGCCGTTCGAGGCCAGCTTCAGATCGGGCGGGCAGGTCGCGGCCAGTTCGACGAAGTCGTGGTCCAGGAACGGCACCCGCGCCTCCAGGCCCCACGCCATCGTCATCGAGTCGACCCGTTTGACCGGATCGTCGACCAGCATGACCTGAGTGTCCAGCCGCAGCGCTGCGTCCACCGCCGTGTCGGCGCCCGCTGCTCCCTGGTGAGCGGACGCGAACTCACGGCTCACATCTTCGTCAAACCCGTACTCGGGGGCGAAGATCGACAGCACGTCGTCGTGGTCGCGGTCGAAGAACACCTTGGCGTAGGCCTCGGTGGTTTGTTCGCGGGCGATGTTGGCCAGCGGCGGGTACCAGAAGTAGCCCGCCAGAATCTCGTCGGCGCCCTGCCCGGACTGCACCACCTTCACCGATTTACTGACTTCTTCGGACAGCAGATAGAAGGCTACGCAGTCGTGGCTGACCATCGGTTCGTTCATTGCGGCAATGGTTTTCGGCACCGCCGGGACCAGCCGCGAGGAGTCGATGTGGATCTGATGGTGGTCGGTCTCGAAGGTCTTGGCGACCAGGTCGGAATAGAAGTACTCGTCGCCGGATTCGCCTTCGGCAGCGTCGAACCCGATGCTGAACGTGGCCAGCCCGTGCTGGCCCTGTTCGGCGAGCAGCGCCACCACAACCGAGGAGTCGATGCCACCGGACAGCAACACACCGACCGGCACGTCGGCGACCATCCGGCGTTTCACGCCGGCCCGCAACGCGTCCATCAGGGCGGTCTGCCAGTCGCCGGCCGACCAGGACGCCTTAGCCGGATCGCGACCAAACTCGGGGTTCCAGTAAACGGTGTCGGTGTGCGAACCGTCGGGCTGAATCACCCGCACCGTTGCCGGCGGCAGCTTCTGCACGCCGCGGTAAATGGTGCGCGGCGCCGGCACCACCGAGTGGAATGTCATGTAGTGGTGCAGGGCTTGGCGATCCAGTTCGGTGTCGATGCCGCCGGACTTGAGCAGCGCACGCACGGTGGATGCGAACCGCAGCCGGCCCGGCGAGGACGCCAGATACAGCGGTTTGATGCCCAGCCGGTCTCTCGCCAGCGTCACCACTCCGGTGTCCCGGTCGGCGATGGCGAACGCGAACATGCCCTTGAAGCGCTCGACGCAACGCAGCCCCCATTTGTGGAATGCCTTGATCACGACCTCGCTGTCGGCAGTCGAGAAAAACCGATAGCCCTCGGCCTGAAGCTCTTTGCGCAGCTCCTTGTAGTTGTAGATGCAGCCGTTGAACACCAGCGTCAGCCCGAGATCGCTGTCGACCATCGGTTGGGCGCCGTGGGCGGAAAGGTCGATGATCGACAGCCGCCGATGGCCGAACGCCAAAGGCCCGTGCGCAAAGACGCCGTCGGAGTCGGGTCCGCGCGACGTCATTGCGCCGGTCATCCGGACTACGGCCCCGACATCGGCCGCCCGCCCGTCGAAGCGGATCTCACCGCAGATACCGCACATATCTCCTGCTTCCGTCTCAGTGGAGTTTGCCCTAACTACCCTTCACCTGTTCTTGGGGCGACGAGAATCCACGTATCCTTGCTGCCTCCGCCGTACGACGAGTTGACGATCCGCGACCCGGGGCTGGCGACCCGGGTCAACGCCGCAGGTATAACCTGCGCCGACACTGAACCGCCCGCACCTGCCCTCAGATGGACGAATGCGCGCAGGTCGACATGATGAGGGTAGATGCCGTCACCGTCGAAGGTGGGATGGGTGGACAGGGCAACCAACTCCTGGGCGATGAACCGCTCCGGTTGGGAGACCAGCTCACGCCGACGCGCCTCCAGCGCGGCATCGGAGGCGTCCGGGCCGATCAACACTCCTGTTCCGCCTAGCCCGTCGATGGGTTTGACGACCATGTCGGCGAGGTTGGCCAGCACGAAGTCGCGCTGCTCACGCTCGGCGCAGATCCACGTCGGAACCTGCGCCAGCTTCGGTTTTTCGCCGAGGTAGTACTCGATCATGGCCGGCACATAGGCGTAGATCGCTTTGTCGTCGGCCACTCCGTTGGCGAACGCATTGGCAATGGTGAGATTGCCGTCGGTGATCGCGCCGAGCAGCCCCGGCCGCAGCGGCGCGCCGTCGTATCCAGTAGAAGACAGCAGCATGTCCTCGTCCATCCGCGCGTAGGCGACGTCGATGCGTCGGACGTCGGAACCGATGTGGCGCACCAGCTTTCCGTCGCGCACCGACAGGTCCGTCGGCTGCACCAGCGCCACGCCCATTTCGTCGGCCAGGAAGGTGTGCTCGAACCAGGCCGAGTCTTCCCAGCCGGCGGACAGCAGCGCGATCACGGGGTCGTCAGGGGCGTGCGGCGGCGCCGCTGCACGCAGCGTTTCAAGCAGCATCTGCGGCGCCCGGCCGACGTCCTCGATCGCGGCGAGCGGTTGCGGCTCGGGGAGGTGCTTGCTCAGCAGCCGGTGGTTGGCGATCGCGTACCCGGCGCCCGACGGCACCCGCAGGTTGTCTTCGAGCACCATCCAGTGGCCGGCCCGGTCGCAGACGATGTCGATGCCGCTGATGTGCGCGCGCACCGCGTCGCCGGCCAACCGGCCCGTCGATCGGAAGCCGGGTGCCCGGTCGAGGGCCTGCACACCGATGATGCCGTCGGCGACGATCGCCTGCTCGGAATAGATGTCGCGGAGGAATGCGTCCAACGCCCGGGCCCGCTGACCAAGGCCTTCGGACAGCTGCGCCCACTCGTCCGCGGCCACGATGCGCGGTATCAGGTCGACCGGGAACAGCTGGGCGCGGCTCTGGCCGGTGACGCGGAAGGTTATGTTGTCGGCGCGCTGCTCCTGCTCGATGCATCCTTCCCGAAACCGCAGCTGCGCCACCCCGAGGCGGGCAATGGTGTCCAGGACCGCCCGATAGCGCTGCCGCGGGTGACCGTCGGTGTCGACGGCTTCGTCATAGCTGACGTCGACGTTGCCACGGGCGACGCGAACCGCCGGGTCGCTGCCGGGGTGGTAGCCGAACAGGAGGGTGGGGTCGCCGCCGACGGCCGTCGCGGTGCTGGGCCAGCGGCCGGCAGTCTCGGCGATCAGCTGATCGACCACGTCGGTGAGGCGCCCGCGGCGGCGTAGCGCGCGGCGTTGCCGGGCCGACGACGTGCCCCCGATCAGTACCTGGCGGGTCAACTCGCTGACGATGTCCCAGTCCCCGCTGTCTTCCAGTCGGGGGCGCAGCGACCCGACCAGCTCGGTGACCACGCCGAAGGCCGGCCTGCTGGCCGGAGCGCTGACGTCGACGAGGTCGCCCTCCAACCCCGACCGGGCGGCCCGCCACAGCGCGGCCCGGCCTAGTGTCGGGGACAGGATCGTCGCAGGGGCGCCGGCCCGCGCGGCGTCGACCTCGCGCTCGACCAGCGCCCGGAACAGCCCGGCGATCAGCACGATGGTGTCGACCGACGGGCAGCTGTCGCACAACCGCAGCTCCAACGTCGGCGCCGAGTTTGACGGTCGGACGTCGAAGTAGACCATCCCGACGTCGGTGATGACGCCGCTGGCCACCAGGTCCCTGACCAGCGCGTCGTATTCTTCGGCCGACTGCACCGGGGCGGCCAGGCCCGTCGTAGGCCAGCGCTGCCAGACCAGCGTACGCATACTCGAATAGCCGGTGTCTGAGCCGTCGGACGCGAACGGCGAGCTGGCCGACAGTGCAAGCAAGGTGGGCAGATAGGCGGCCAGCCGGTGGGCGACCGCGACGGCCTCGTCGCGGTTGTCGACGCCGACATGCACCTGGGTGCCGCAGATCAGCTGCTCGCGCGCCAGCAGTTGGTAGTCGGCAAGCATTTGCCGGTAGCGCGCGGTCTTGGTGACCTGCATTTCGGCCGGCACCGACAGCGGCATGGCCCCCGCCGCGACCACGCCTATGCCCAATTCGGCGGCCGTGTCGACCAAGACCCGGCGGTGGTCGACAAGTTCACCGCGCAACCCGTCCAGCGAATCGACCACGCGGGTGTTCGTCTCGACGACGCAGCGCTGCAGCTCGGCGACGTAGTGGTCGGACAGCTGGGCCAGCAGTTCGGGGGCGCGTGCCGTCAGTCGCCTCGTCTTGAGATCGACAAGGTGAAACTCCTCTTCGACACCCAATGTTCGCGGCGGCACGCGTCGCATTCGCCAACGGTATGGGCCACCAGTTACCGCCGCGTTAAGCATTGACAGATGTCATCGCCGTGCCGGTTACTCGACGGTGACCGACTTGGCCAGGTTCCGTGGCTTGTCGACGTCGTACCCACGGGCCTGCGCCACCGAGGCGGCGAACACCTGCATCGGAATCGTCGACAGCAGCGGCTGGAAAAGTGTTGACACCGGCGGGATTTCGATCAGATGGTCGGCGTAAGGCCGCACCGTGTCGTCGCCTTCCTCGGCGATGACGATGGTGACTGCGCCGCGAGTCTGGATCTCGCGAATGTTGGACAGCAGCTTGCCGTGCAGCATCGGCGAGCTTTTCGGGGACGGCATCACGACGATGACCGGCAGATCGTCTTCGATCAGCGCGATCGGGCCGTGCTTGAGCTCACCGGCGGCGAAACCCTCGGCATGCATGTAGGCCAGTTCCTTGAGCTTCAACGCGCCTTCCAGCGCTACCGGGTAGCCGACGTGGCGACCGAGGAACAGGATGGTCGACGCCTGGGCGAAGCGATAGGCCAGCGCGGCCACCGGCTTGATCTCGGCGATGACCCGGGCCACCAGATCCGGCATCGCCTCCAGCTCGCGGTACTCGCGTTCGACCTCGTCGGGGTATTTGGTGCCGCGGGCCTGCGCCAGCGCCAGACCGACCAGGTAGTTGGCGGCGATCTGCGCCAAAAACGTCTTGGTCGACGCCACCCCGATCTCCGGTCCGGCGCGGGTGTAGAGGACCGCGTCGCATTCGCGCGGGATTTGCGAGCCATTGGTATTGCAGATCGCCAGGACCTTGGCCTTCTGTTCCTTGGCGTGGCGGACCGCCTCCAGGGTGTCGGCGGTCTCCCCGGACTGCGAGATCGCCACCACCAGCGTGCTGCGGTCCAGCACCGGGTCCCGGTAGCGGAACTCGCTGGCCAGCTCCACCTCGACGGGCAGCCGGGTCCAGTGCTCGATCGCGTATTTGGCCAGCAGCCCGGAGTGATACGCGGTACCACAGGCAACCACGAAGACCTTGTCGATCTCGCGCAGCTCCTGATCCGAGAGCCGCTGCTCGTCGAGCACGATCCGGCCGTCGACGAAATGCCCTAGCAGGGTGTCGGCCACTGCGGTGGGCTGCTCGGCGATCTCCTTGAGCATGAAGTACTCGTAACCGCCTTTTTCGGCAGCGTCCAGGTCCCAGTCGATGTGAAACTTTCGCGCGTTGACGGCGTCGTCGTCGCCGTTGAAGTCGGTGATCCGATAGCTGTCGGCGGTGATCACCACGGCTTGGTCCTGGCCGAGTTCGACCGCATCGCGGGTGTGCCCGATGAACGCGGCCACGTCGGAGCCGACGAACATCTCGCCGTCACCGATGCCGACGACCAACGGCGTGGAGCGACGCGCGGCGACGATGG
>DASQSQ010000426.1:0-7433 GCA_035642315.1 Mycobacterium sp. | reverse complement strand
TGTGTCATGTAACGCTCAGAGATGATGTAGCGCTGGCCAACTCGGCCGCGTTGGCCAGCCAGCAGCAGCGCGTCGGCGACGTCGTCGATACCGACAACCTCAGCCCCGACGCCGCGGATATAGAACGGCAATTTCCCCAACGCGGCGAGCTGGACGAACATCCCTTGGCGCGGCTGCCAATCGGGCGGCCCGTACGGGTTCGACACGTTGGCAATCACCGCCGGCAGGCCGTGGTCTGCGACGTAGGAGAGCACCAACTGTTCGGCCTGGCGCCGCGACTCGATATAGCTGCCGGCTTGGTCGGACCAGTTGAAAGGGGTGTCCTCGTCGACGGTTTCGCCGTTGCGGCCGATGGCGATGGTGCCGATCGTGCTCAGAAAAACGAACCGCCGCAGATTCGCGTTCACCGCCACGTCGAGCGCCTTGCGAAGGCCTTTGACGTTGGTCTCGAACAGCGGGGCGGGATCTCTCAGCTCCGCCCTGGTGTCGACAACGCAGTAGTAGACGACGTCGCGATCCGACATGGCCGCCGCAACATCCGATGTATCGGAGACGCTGCCGTAACAACGCTCGACGTCGAGACCCTCGATTCCCTTGGTGGAACTTGACTTTCGTAGCAATACCCGGACATCGGCGCCATCCGACACCAAGTGACGGGTGACGCAGGCACCCACATTGCCGCTCGCTCCCATCACGAGAGCGCGCTGCGCCGACACGATGCCCGGCCGCCTACGCCGCAGACGTCACGCGGTAGACGTCGTAGACACCTTCGACATTGCGGACCACATCCAGCAGATGCCCCAGATGCTTGGGGTCACCCATCTCGAAAGTGAACCGGCTGATCGCCACTCGATCACCCGACGTGGTCACCGACGCCGAAAGGATATTCACCTTCTCGTCGGCCAGCACGCGGGTGACATCGGACAGCAGCCGGTGCCGGTCCAGCGCCTCGACCTGAATGGCGACCAGAAACACCGACGACGGCGACGGCGCCCAGCGCACCTCGATGATGCGCTCGGCCTGCTGTTGCAGCGACGCGGCGTTGGTGCAGTCGGTGCGGTGCACACTGACCCCACCGCCGCGGGTGACGAATCCCATGATCTGATCGCCGGGCACCGGCGTGCAGCACTTGGCGAGCTTGCTCAACACGCCCGGGGCGCCGGGCACGGCCACCCCGACGTCGTCGGTGCTGCGTTGACGCCGCGGCATGGTCGCCGGAGTGGACCGCTCGGCGAGATCCTCCTCGGCCTGATCGATACCGCCCAGCTCGGCCAGCAGCCGCTGCACCACATGCTTGGCCGATACATGACCCTCGCCGACGGCGGTGTAGAGCGCGGACACATCAGCGTAGTGCAGTTCGTTGGCCACCGCGGCCATAGACCCGCCGCTGACCAAGCGCTGCAACGGAAGTCCGCCGCGGCGAACTTCCCGGGCCATCGCCTCCTTGCCGCTCTCCAACGCCTCCTCACGGCGCTCCTTGGCGAACCACTGGCGGATCTTGGTCTTGGCGCGCGGCGACACCACGAATTGCTGCCAGTCCCGCGACGGCCCGGCGTTGGGCGCTTTGGACGTGAAAACCTCGACGACCTCGCCGTTTTCCAGCTTGCGTTCCAGCGCCACCAGCCGTCCGTTCACCCGGGCGCCGATGCATCGGTGGCCCACCTCGGTGTGCACGGCGTAGGCGAAGTCCACCGGCGTCTACCCGTTGGGCAGGGTGATCACATCCCCTTTCGGGGTGAACACGAAGATCTCTTGCACGGCAAGGTCGTAACGCAGTGACTCCAGGAATTCGCCGGGGTCGGCCGCCTCCCGCTGCCAGTCGAGCAGCTGACGCATCCAGGCCATGTCATCGATCTCGGCCGCCGCGATGTCATGCGGAACACCGTTGCGGCCCTTGGCTTCTTTGTAGCGCCAGTGCGCCGCGATGCCGTATTCGGCAGTGCGGTGCATATCGCGGGTACGGATCTGGATCTCCAGCGGCTTGCCCTCCGGGCCGACGACCGTGGTGTGCAGCGACTGGTACACGCTGTAGCGCGGCTGGGCGATGTAGTCCTTGAACCGGCCCGCCATCGGCTGCCACAGCGAATGCACCACGCCCACAGCGGCATAACAGTCCCGGATCTCGTCGCACAGGATGCGGATACCGACCAGGTCATGGATGTCGTCGAAGTCGCGGCCTTTGACGATCATCTTCTGATAGATCGACCAGTAGTGCTTGGGCCGTCCCTCGACCACCGCGTTGATCTTCGATGCGTTGAGGGTGGCGACGATCTCGGCGCGCACCTTGGCCAGGTAAGTGTCGCGCGACGGTGCTCGCCCGGCGACCAGCCGCACGATCTCCTCGTACTTCTTCGGATGCAGGATCGCGAACGACAGATCCTCCAGTTCCCATTTGACCGTGGCCATACCGAGCCGATGCGCCAGCGGCGCAATGACTTCCAGCGTCTCGCGGGCCTTGCGGGCCTGCTTCTCCGGCGGCAGGAAGCGCATGGTCCGCATGTTGTGCAGCCGGTCGGCGACCTTGATCACCAGCACCCGCGGGTCGCGCGCCATGGCGGTGATCATCTTGCGGATCGTCTCGCCCTCAGCGGCGCTGCCCAGCACCACCCGGTCCAGCTTGGTCACCCCGTCGACGAGATGGCCGACCTCTTCGCCGAAGTCCTTGGACAGCGCGTCCAGCGCGTAACCGGTGTCCTCGACGGTGTCATGCAGCAGGGCGGCGACCAGCGTGGTGGTGTCCATGCCCAACTCGGCGAGGATGTTGGCCACGGCCAGCGGGTGGGTGATGTACGGGTCCCCCGAATGCCGCAGCTGGGTGGCGTGTCGTTGCTCGGCGACCTCGTAGGCCCGCTGCAGCAACGACAGGTCGGCTTTGGGGTAGATCTGGCGGTGCACCGCCACCAGCGGTTCGAGCACCGGGCTGAGCGTGCTGCGCTGGGCGGTCATTCGCCGCGCCAACCGGGCCCGCACCCGACGCGAGGCGCTGCTCGACGTCTTGAGACTGGTCGAGGGGGCGGCCGCCGTTGGCTCGGCGGCCGAAGGTAGGTCGGCGACCTGCAGCGGTTCGGTCGGCGGTTGAACCGCCGTGCCTTTGTCGTCCGCCAAGTTCGTCACCTCCGCCGTTCCAGGATATAGCGGCTGCCTTGCTAAATCCGGTGCAGGCTGCGCACCGGCAGCGGGGCGACCCGGTCACGACCTCCCAGCGCGGTCAGCTCCAGCACCACCGCGGCCGTCGTCACCCGGGCACCGGCTTGTTCGAGCAACCTGTGCGCCGCAGCCAGGGTGCCTCCGGTGGCGAGCACGTCGTCCACGAGGACAACGCTGCGACCGGCCAATTCGATCCCCTCGGCGGGAATCTCCAGGCAGGCGGCGCCGTATTCGAGCTGGTACTGCTCGGTGCGCACCGGCGGCGGCAGCTTGCCGCCCTTGCGGATGGCCAGGACGCCGGTGCCCAGGCGGGTGGCGAGCGCGCCGCCGATCAGGAAGCCGCGAGCGTCGATACCGGCGATCAAATCGGCACCGGACGCCACGTCGGCCAGCGCGTCGGTCACCGCGGCCAGCCCCCGGCGATCGGCGAACAACGGGGTCAAGTCCTTGAACTCGACTCCGGCCGTGGGGAAATCTGCGACCTCCCGGGTCAGCGATGCGATGATCTCAGCGAGGTCCGGTACCGAGCCGCCGCCCGCAGCAGTCACCGCACCAGGACCCATCGGTCCATATTCCAGCCAGCGCCCCATCGGCTCGGGTTGCCGCTCACGGCATACATCTTTTTCGACGTCAGCAACGTCCGCCGCTGGCGATACAACGGCAACGTCGGCATATCACCCCACAGCACCGGCGCGCTTTGAGCCAGCAGCCGGACCAACTCGGCGGGGTCGGCAGACACCGCCAGCGCGCTGATGATCCCGTCGATCTGACCGTTGGTGTATCCGGACAGGTTGTTGCCGTTGCCGGTATGCAGGTCGTAGGCATCCATCGCCGACGACCCGGTCGAACCGCTGCCGGTCGCACCGCCGGTGCTGGCCAGCAGCACGTCGATCTTCCCGTCGCGCAGCGTCTGCGGGCCGGTGGAGTCGGAGGTGACGTCGGAGACCGTGATGCCGGCCGGGGCGCAGGCCTTGGCGATCGCGCCGACAATCGCGGCCAGCCGCGCGTTGGGCGCCCGGTAGCCGATCCGCACGGTCAGCGGCTTCCCGCCCAATGCACCGCGGGCGCCATCGGGGTTCGACTTCAAGTACTGCCCCGCCTCGGGGACGTTTTCCGCCCGTCCGACGGCGTCTTCGGACGCGTTGTGCAGCCGCGCGTTCGCGATCGGGGTCCGGGCATCGCGCGCAATCACATCGCGCGGTGTGCACGAGGCCAGCGCACGGCGCGCGGCGACATCGGCGAGCGGGCCGCGCGGCGCGAAGATCAGCTGTTGGATGCCGTCCGATGGCGAATCGGTGCGCACGTAGGTGTCTGGGGTGGTCAACGTTCCCGACGAGCCGTCCGCGACGTCGACGACGTCGGCGCTTTTGTCGTTGAGGCGGTCCTGGATATCAACTTTCTCCGGCCAGACGGTGACTCGCCTGGTCATCGGCTTGGCGCCCCACCAGCGGTCATTCGCGACGAGCACCACCGCGCCGCCGTCCAACACCGATTCGATCTTGTAGGGCCCCGACGACGGGAAGTGCTTGGCGATGGTGCCCGACGCAATGCCGGGCTTGAGGTCCCACGTGCTGTTCCACAGCTGCGCGATGCGCCCGATGGCCGGCAGGTTGTTGCTCATCAGCGCCCCGGTGACGTCGATCCCCAGCTCCTCGGCGATGACATGGGACGGCATCATCGTGGTCGCGGCGAACAGCTGGTTGTAGTCGACGATGTTGCGGTCAGGGTCAAACGACACCCGGGCTTTCTTCTGTCCCGGTTGGCAGTCGATCGAGGTGATGTCGACATAGCCGGCCTGGCTCGCGGCGTCGAAGCCGGGGAACCGACCGGATTGGGCCGCCCACGTCAGGACCAAATCATCACAGGTGACCGGCTTTCCGTCGGAATAGACGGCGTTGTCGGCAATCTGGTAGTCGAGCACCAACGGCGAACCGCCGACGATCGAAATCGTGCCGAAGTCGCGGTCGGCGACGACCTGACCGTCAGGGCCGTGGTAGCCGAAGCCGGTAAGTGTGCGAGCGAACGCCTGCGCGCCGGCGGACGCGGCACCGGTCACGGTGTTGCTGTTGTAGCTGACCAACGCGCCGTCGACGATGTAGTCGATCTGCCCGGCGGCGCTGCCGGAGCACGCCGTCAGCGCGGCCGAACAGGCTGCCACGAGCGCGGCCGCCAGCCAGCTGGCGGCCAAACGCCAACGTCGGGCAGCCACCGGGGCTACCGCTTGTTTCGCTTGCCGGTCGGGCGGGTGTGACGACTGGCGCCCTGCCGGACCGGACGCGCACCCGGAGCCGGCTTGCTGCCAGCCGCGCTGCCACCGGCCGCGAGCGCTACCTTGCTCGGCTTGCGCGGCTCGTCGTCGGCCGACTCGGCGCGCGGCTCCTTCTTTTTCGTAACCGGTTCCGGTTCCGGGCCGCGGCGCCTGCCCACCCGGCGGTTGTGCGTCCGCACCAACGACGTGCGTTCACGCAGGCTCACCAGCAGCGGGGTAGCGAAGAAGATCGACGAGTAGGTACCGACGATGATGCCGACCAGCTGTACCAGCGCCAGGTCCTTCAGCGTGCCCACACCCAAGAGCCACACCGCCACCACCATCAGCGCCAGCACTGGTAGCACCGAGATCAGGCTGGTGTTGATCGAGCGCATGAACGTCTGGTTGATCGCGAGGTTGGCCTGCTCGGCAAAGGTGCGCCGGGCGGTGTGCTGGAAGCCGTGAGTGTTCTCCTCGACCTTGTCGAACACGATGACGGTGTCGTAGAGGGAGAAACCCAGGATCGTCAATAGGCCGATGACCGTGGCCGGGGTGACTTCAAAGCCCACCAGCGAATACACCCCGGCGGTGACGGTCAAGTCGAAAACCATTGTCGTCAAGGCGGATATCGCCATATAGCGTTCGTAGCGAACGGTGATGTACAGGCTGACCAGCACCAGGAACACCACCAGCGCGATCACCGCTTTCTTGGTGATCTGACCGCCCCACGTCGAGGACACCGCCGAGTCGGAGATGGCCTGCAGGCTGGGCTTGCCGTCGGAACCCTTGGGCTGGAACTTGTCGAACAGCGCGTTGCGCAGCTTGGTCGTCTTGTCGTTGGACAGTGTCTCCGAGCGGATCTGGACGGTGGCCGACGAGCCGTTGCCAACGATCACCACGGCCTCGGGGTCGCCGCCCAACGCTTGCCGGTAGACCTGCTCCACCTGGCTCACTTGCGCGTTTCCACGTGGGAACGACATCGTGGTGCCGCCCTTGAAGTCGATGCCAAAAGTGAACCCGCGCAACACGATGCTGACGATGGCGATTGCGACGATCGTCCCGCTGACCCCGTACCACAGCCGGCGCCGGCCGATGACCTCGAACGCGCCGGTACCGGTGTAGAGGCGCGATAGGAAACTGTGGTGGGGCAGGTCCGCGAAGCTCTCGTCACCGGTTGGGCGCACAGTGGTTGCGGTGTCATCGCTGAGCTCAACGGCAGTCGTCTTGTCGGCCATCTCGCTACCCCCGTCCCGTCAGTTGGGCTGCCCGGCGTTCGCGCGCGACCTGCTGCACCGCGCCAAGGCCGTTGTATGCCGGCTTGGCCAGCCAGGTGGACTTGGATGCCATGTACACCAGCGGCCAGGTCACCAGGAAGACCACCACGATGTCGAGAATCGTGGTGAGGCCCAAGGTGAAAGCGAAGCCCTTCACTTGACCGATCGCCAGGACGTACAGCACGGCGGCGGCCAAGAAGGTCACCGCGTTACCCGACACAATGGTCTTGCGGGCTCGCGCCCAGCCGCGGGGAACCGCCGACCGGAACGTACGGCCTTCGCGGATCTCGTCTTTGATGCGTTCGAAGAACACCACGAATGAGTCGGCCGTCGTCCCTATACCGATGATCAGACCCGCGATACCGGCCAGGTCCAGGGTGTAGCCGATGTATCGGCCGAGCAATACCAGGATCGCGAAAACCATTGCGCCGGAAGCCACTAACGACAACGCCGTCAGCAGCCCCAACACCCGGTAGTACATCAACGAGTACAACAGGACCAGCACCAGCCCGATACCGCCCGCGATCAGACCCGCATGCAGCGACGTCAATCCCAATGTCGCCGAGACGGTTTGCGCTTCTGACGATTCGAACGACAACGGCAGCGAGCCGTACTTGAGGACGTTGGCGAGCTCGCGCGCCTGGGCCTGGCTGAAGTCGCCGTGGATTTGCGTCCGGCCACCGGGGATCGCTTCCTCGATTCGGGGCGCACTCACTACCTGTGAGTCCAACACAAAGGCGGTTTGGGTGCCGATGTGGGCGGCG
>DASQSQ010000425.1:0-8694 GCA_035642315.1 Mycobacterium sp. | reverse complement strand
TTCGATAGTAATCGAACCCACCGACAAGCCCACCGTCAGTCCTTGTCGTCGCTCAACGCCCGGCGCAGCAGGTGCATCGCCACGGTCGTCGATCACTCCCGGATGTCGGCGCGGTTGCCGGGCAGGCGCAGCGTTCGCGTGGACGGCTCGCCATGGGCCAGCGCCACGGTGAAACACACCGTGCCCACCGGCTTGTCCTCGGTCCCGCCGTCCGGGCCGGCGATGCCGGTGATCGCCACCGCGGTATCGGCCCGGAAGCCTTTCAGCGCACCCGCGGCCATCGCCTCGGACACCGGCTCGGACACCGCGCCGTGCGCTTCGATGAGCGCGGGATCCACGCCGAGCAACTCCGTTTTCGCCTCGTTGGCGTAGGCGACCAGACCGCCGGCCAGGTAGGCGGACGAACCCTTGCGTTCGGTGAGGCGTGCCGCCAGCAGTCCGCCGGTACACGACTCCGCCGTCGCTATGCGCCGCCCGGTCAACAGCTGCGCAACCTGATCGTCCACCTGCGAGCCGTCTTCGGAAAAGATGTGCTGCCCGTGTCGGTCCCGCAGCAATTCGACCAGCCGGCGGTAGGTGTCGGCGACGTCGGGTTCGTAGCGGGTGACGATCTCGAGTTCCCCACGCCGCAGGCAGGTGGTGATCTCCAGACGCGCGAAATCGGGCAGGCGCTGCTCGGCGTCGCGCAGGGTCTCGGCCAGGCCAGACTCCGGCAACCCGAACATGCGCAGGGTGTCCTGGCGGTAGATGGTCCTGCCGGCGATGGCGTCCTGGACGGCGGGCAGCTGCACGGCGATCCGCCACATCGGCTGCAGTTCGCGGGGCGGACCGGGCAGCACAACGACGGTCGGCTTGCCGGAAACGACGACACCAGGCGCGGTTCCCACCGGGTCCATCACCACCGCCCCGACCGGGACCATCGCCTGCTTGCGGTTGGCGGCACGTACCGCCTCGAAATCCGCTGCTCCGATACGCGACATCAAGTTCTTCAAGATCGCCGCGATCTTGGCCTCCAGCTCGTCGTCCAATATCAGTTCGCGCCCGCAGAATCGCGCAACCGTCGCGACGGTCATATCGTCGGCGGTCGGCCCGAGGCCGCCGCTGGTCACGATGAGGTCCACGCCCTCGCCGGCCAGGAAGTGCAGCTGCGCCTCGATGTCGGATGCGCGGTCGCCGCAGATGGTGATGTGCGCGAGTTCGACTCCCAGCTCGAGAAGCCGGTCCGCGATCCATGGACCGTTGCGGTCGGCAACCCGGCCGGTCAATACCTCGGTTCCGGTGACGACAATGCCCGCGCGTGCGCTCACCGCTATGACACTAGGCGTGGAGGAGGATGGACCGATGATCGAGTTACAGGTGCTGCAGGCTGACGTGACCAAGCTCGAGGTCGATGCGATCACCAACGCGGCCAATACCGAGCTTCGGCATGGTGGCGGGGTGGCGGCGGCCATCTCCCGGGCCGGTGGCCCGGCAGTGCAGCGCGAATCCAACGAGAAGGCGCCGATCGGGCTGGGCGAAGCTGTCGAGACCACGGCCGGCGAGATGCCGGCGCGCTACGTGATCCATGCCGCCACGATGGAGCTCGGCGGGCCGACGTCGGCCGACATCATTGCCCGCGCGACTCGTTCGACTCTGCGTGCGGCCGACGAGTTAGGTTGCCGCTCATTGGCTCTGGTGGCTTTCGGCACCGGGGTTGGCGGGTTTCCGCTCGACGAGGCAGCGCGGCTGATGGTCGATGCGGTGCGGGAACACCAGCCGAGCGCGCTTGAGCGGGTGGTGTTCGCGGTGCACGGCGACGCGGCTGAACAGGCATTCCGGGCAGCGGCCGGCGGCTAAGCCTGCCGCCCGCCCAGGTGCCGTTCCACCGAGTCGGTTTTGCCGGTGATCGCATTGCTGACACCCGATCGCCAGTCGGCTTTGATCACCACGCTGACCCGCGGTGAGCGAGCTTTAACGACCTCGACGGCACGCTGCACGACCGTCATCACTTCACCCCAGTCGTCGCCTTCGATCACCGTGAACATCGAATCGGTTTTGTTCGCCAACCCGGACTCCCGGACGACGCTGACCGCTTCGGCGACGATCTCACCGACGCTTTCGCCGACGCCCAGCGGTGTAACGGAGAATGCGACCAGTACGGACACAACACGACCCTACTCGGGGCGCATGGCAGCATCGGGCCCATGCGGGTTCTGGTGCAACGGGTCTCATCGGCGACGGTGTCAGTCGAGCAGCAAGTCGTGGGATCGATTCGGCCCGACAGCCAGGGCCTGCTCGCGTTCGTCGGCGCCACCCATGACGACGACATCGGCAAAGCTCAGCGGCTCGCCGAAAAGCTTTGGCAATTAAGAATTCTCGACGGTGATCAGTCTGCGGCCGACATCAACGCACCGATCATGGTGGTCAGCCAGTTCACTTTGTACGCCGATACCGCAAAGGGGCGACGGCCGTCATGGAATGCCGCCGCGCCGGGGGCCGTCGCCGAGCCGCTGATCACCGCGTTCGTGAGCGCGTTGCGGCAGCTGGGCGCCGACGTGGAAGCCGGCACGTTCGGCGCACACATGCAGGTCGAGCTGGTCAATGACGGCCCGGTGACCGTGCTGCTGGAGCTCTGATCGACGGGTTCATGCTGCACCTGGGGTGGCTGAGCGTAGCGTGCCTGAAAGGCAGCGGTTGGCAGGGCCGCGCCCCGAGTGTCGTGGAGCGGCTGACGTGAAGTATGCGCATAGTGGTCACGCCGCCTTCCTCTACCGCACGCAGCAGGAGTATCTCGACAGCTTGCTGCCGTTCATTTCTGACGCCGTGAACGCGAACCAAGCGGTGCTGGTCGCGGTGCAAGCGCCCAATCTTTCGGCGCTCGCCGACGGGTTGGGCCGCTCGGCCGCCAAGGTGGTCATGGGCGACATGCTGGACGTCTGTCGCAACCCCGGTCGAATCCTGGGCGAGGTGCTGGGCAGATTCGTCGACGAGCATGCCGATCGACCGGTGCGCATGATCGGCGAACCGGTATGGCCGAGTCGATCCGACGTCGAATACCCCGCCTGCGTGCACCACGAGGTGCTGCTCAACCGCGCATTCAACGGCCAGGACGTCGTGATGATCTGCCCTTATCACGTCGGACAGCTCGATGCCGAGGTCATCGCCGATGCGCGGCGTACGCATCCGGTGCTTTGGCAGGACGGGGCGTTCGAACGCAACGACGCGGCCTATGCACCCGAAGCGATGTTGTCCCGCTACAACGAACCGCTGTCGAGCGACGCGACCGCAGTCAGGTACACGGCGCGGAAATTCGGCGATCTCGGCGGCGCACGGGATTTCGCCGGCGCCTACGCGCGGTGGTTTGGCCTGTCCCCCGACCAGACCGCCGATCTGCAGTTGATCGCCAGCGAGCTGGCAAGCGCGAGCCTGACCCATGTCGCGCGCACGTGCCGGCTCGCGTTGTGGCGCGATGACGGCCACGTGGTGTGCGAAGCACGCGACGACGGATGGCTCGACGATCCGCTGGCCGGGCGTCGGCCGTACGGCAGCGACAACGATCAGGGCCGCGGGCTCTACGTGGTCAACGCCATCGCAGACCTGGTGCGCACTCACACCACCGCCTGCGAGACGACGGTTCACGCGTACCTTCGGCTAGACGGAAAAGAGCAGACGGAGAGCGGATGACCGCGCCGGTCAGCCGACTTCTACGAAGACATCTTCGAAAATCCGTTCAGCTAACGAATCTCGCCTTGCTCGCCGAAGCCGAACGGTTGCGCTCGGGATGGCTCAATGGCGTCAAGCATTGGCAGGTCGACTAGACGGGAGAATGTCCGGTCGGGTTCACCGGCTTGTAGGTCGTGCCGCGACCGGCACGCTCCCATAACACACCGTCGGCGGCGGTGACCCCCGCCCGAATCAGCTCGCGTTTCAGGATTTTGTTGGTCGCCGTTTTGGGCAGCCCGTCGTTGAAACGTACGAAGCGAGGCCAGGCCTTGGTCGACAAATCAGGCTGAGCGGCGAGGAACTTCTCGAATTCTTCGGGGGTCAGCGACTGGCTCGGGTCGAGGACGATCGCTGCCATCACCTGATCGCCGACGTGTTGGTCGGGCACCCCGTAAACGGCGACCTGGTTGACCGGGGCCAGGCGCTGCAGAATTCGCTCGATGGGCGCGGCTGCCAGGTTTTCGCCATCCACCCGCAGCCAATCAGCGGTGCGACCGGCGAGGTAAATCCAGCCGTCAATGTCCCGGTAGGCCAGATCGCCGGACCAGTACATGCCGTGGCGCATCCGCTCGTTTGTTGCCGTCGGGTCGTTGTAATACCCGGAGAATGCGCCGCCGCCTTGGGTGTTGACCAGTTCTCCGACCGCTTCGTCGAAGTTCGCCAGGGCACCGTTGTCGTCGAAAACCGCTGGCGCACACTCGGTGACAGTCTCCGCGTTGTACACCGTGACGCCCGGATATCCCTTTCCGATGGAGCCGGCCGGTGTGCCCTCTTCGCGAGTGACGATGACCGCAAACTCGCTCGATCCGAAACTGTCGACGACCCGGCAGTCGAATCGTCGGGCGAATTCCGCGATATCGCGATCGGTCGCTTCGTTGCCGAACGCCACCCGCAGCGTGTTGTCGGCATCGTCCGGCCTTTCCGGCGTGGCCAGCACCAACGCCAGCGGCTTGCCGACGTAGTTCATGTAGGTGACATTGTGGCGGCGGATGTCAGTCAGAAATCGTGACGGCGAGAACCGGGCCGGAACCATCGTGGCGCCGCTGCCAATCGCCACTGCCCACCCGGCGGCCACGCCATTGGAATGAAACAACGGCATGGACAAATAGCACACGTCGCTCGCGGTGATATCAAATTGGCCGATCAAGCTTGCACCGCAAAGGATTGCCGCCACGTGAGCGAACCGGACCGCTTTCGGGTCGCCGGAGGTTCCCGACGTGAAGATCATCATCAACGTATCGGCCGGCCCGACCTCGCGGTGCGGCACCAGCGGCGGTGCGGCCGCTACCGCGTCGAGGTAACGCCGCGAAGTCACGTCAAGAAACGTGACGTCCGCCAAATCCAGCCCGTCGAGTAGCGAGCGGTGATCGGGATCGACGAGCAGAAGTTGGCAGTCGGCGCGCCGGATGTCGGCCAGTAATCCGGCGCCGCGTCGGATGGTGTTGATGCCGCACAACACGTAACCGCCCAACGCGGCGGCGGCCATTGACCGGAGCATGGCCGTCGAATTGCCTAATAAGGCACCGACATGTAGCGGACGAGTGTCGTCGGCCAGCCCGACCAACACCGATGCCTCGGCTGCCGCTTCGGCGAGATGCTCGCGCCACGTCCACGTTTGTTCGCCGCAGGCGACCGCCGGCGTGTCGTCGTCCATGCGTGCCCGCAGCAACTGCTGGACGGTCTCAAACATCGTGAGGCTCCGGCCGATACCGCAACAGGGTGACCCCGGCATCGGGAACATCGCAGAACACCGGGCTCACCCGCATGCCGATCCGGACGTCGGAAGGATCCACGTCGACCAGTTCGGTGCTGAACCGGGGCCCAGCGTCCCACTGAACCACCGCGAGGATCTGGGGCACCGCATCCGCCCACGGCGGGCCGGTCGGCCGCTGCGCCACGGTGAAGGTGTAAACCGAACCGGCGCCGTCGATTTCACGCCATTCCAGGTCGTCGGCCAGGGTGCCCGGGGCAAGCGTGCGCGGATAGAACACATACCGTCCCAGCGAGGGTGAGTACTGCACCAGGATCCGGTGTTCGGTGAGCGCCTGCCAGAACGGCTGCGAGACCGGCGTGGCCTCGGGAAGAGGTCGCGGCTCGGTCATGGTCAATCACCGCCCAGAACGAGTGCGACCTGCTCACTCATAATGCCGCCGGTGCCGCTGACGAACGCCCGATGGCAATCGGTCACCTGGGCCTGGCCGGCGCGGCCCATCACCTGACGCGCGGCGTCGACGACATGATGCATGCCGCCCGCCATGCCCGCCTGCCCGAACGACAGTTGTCCGCCTGCGGTGTTGAGCGGGAAGTCGCCGGCGAAGGTGAGGTCACGTTGGTTAACCCAGGTCATGCCTTCGCCTTTGCCGCAGAATCCCGCATTCTCCAGCGTCATCAGGACGGTGATCGTGTAGCAGTCGTAGAGCGATGCGACGTCGACAGCGGATGGGGCGAGTCCCGCCATCGCGAAGGCCTGCTCGGCGGCACGGCAGATCGGCGTCGTCATCAAGTCCTCGGCATACGTCGCTGTCTTGAACGCGATGTGCTCCCCGAATCCGGTGATCCACACCGGTCGATGCCGGGCGTGGCGCGCCACCTCCGCGTTGGCGACGAGAACGCCCGCACCGCCCTGGACCCGCATCACCGTCTCGAGCATGTGGATCGGATCGGCGATCATCGGGCTGGTCAGCACATCATCGACGGTGATCGGCTTGCCATGGAACACCGCACCCAAATGTGCACACGCGTTCGTACGCTGGTCCACCGCGATCTTCGCCAAAGCTGTTGGATCGTAGCCAAAGACGGCCGCATACCGCTGAGCGATTTGCGCGTACGGCGCGTTCTGGCCGACGTTGCCGTAGGGGATCTCGAATTCGGCCTGCGGCGAGCCGTACTTGTTGCTCGACGCACCATGCCACGCCGGCGGCGGCGACGGTCGACGTCCTGACGTCGGCAACACGGCGGACCCGGGCACGACCGCCAGCACCGCGTCGCAAAGCCCGAGTTCGACAGCGACGGCTGCCCGCCACACCATCCCGGCGGAGGTGGCGCCGCCCAAGTCGACCCGCTCCCCGAAATCGACTGGTAGGCCGAGATATTCGGACAACGTAGCGGGGGCGAACATGTCCGATTCGGCCAAGCCATGGCAGATCAGTCCGTTGACCGTCGTGGCCTCGACACCGGCGTCCTCGATGACCATCTTCGCCAGCAGCGCGTACTGGTCCAGGGTGAACGAGGGCGGCCGGCTCTGCTTGCGCTCTGCGGGCAATTCGGCAATACCGATGATGGCGGCCTCACCCCGCAGCCCCGTCACAGGCGGTCTCCCCGGCGTGGCAGCGCGACCGTCGCGGTCCCCGGCATCAGCACCGTGTCACCTCGGCGCCCGGTTATGTCCAGATCGACCAGCCCGGTGTCGTCAGCCAACCGCTTTCCCGTCACCACGCAAGTGAAAGTCAGTTCTTCGCCGGCAAACGCAATCGCCCGGTTCTGCACGGCGTACTCGACCAGCCGACCGCGGCCGCCGATCCAGTCGGTGATCGCGCGGGCAAGCAGCGCGGCTTGCAAGGGGCCCTGCACGATGACGTTGTCATAGCCCTCAACGTCGCGGGCCCAGTCTTTGTCGTAGTGGATGCGGTGACCGTTATATGTCGCGGCGCTGAAGAAGAACAGCTGCCGCTCGTCGACCGTCACCGCGAGCGTCGGCAACGGGTCGCCGGTCTGGACGTCCTCGTAGAACACCTGCCCGTCACTCATCTGGCTCCTCACGGTCGGGCGATCATCGATGTCGTTGCCTCAGCGACCAATTCGCCGCGCTGATTGTGGTAAACCGTTTGCCAGGTCACCAGAACAAACCGGCCAGAGCGACCAAGCTTTTCGACGATCGACTTGATCGTGCGCACCATCTCGATTTCGTCGCGGTGATAGGCGGGCCCGAAGAATTTTGTGCTCTCCCCGCCGGCCATGCGTCGCGGCGCACGAGGAAACGAGAGGCTGCCGGACACCGCTCCGGAGGAACCGTCCGGCCGCAACCCGTCCAGTGCGGTGACCCCCAAGACGGCGTATTGCAGGAAAAGCGGTGGACAGATGATGTCTCGGTAGCCCTGGGCGCGAGCGTATTCGGTGTCGAACCACAGTGGATTGTGGTCATCGACCGCCGTGGCCCAGCGTTGCCAGTCCCGCCGATTGACTTCGCCGGTCGCTGTTGCGGCGACGGTGCCCACTCGCGCGGCTGATTCGGCGTCGATCAGTCTCTGCTCGCTCATGTCTCCTCCAGCCATGTCGCGGCGACGTCCGCCCCGCCGCCCAGCGTGGACAGCACCCGGGCCCGCTCGGAGAACAAGTGCAGGTCCGTGTCGACCACATAACCCATGCCGCCATGCAACTGGTGCGCGTCGAGCGTGATGAGTTTCGCCGCGGTCGCCGCATGCATTCGGGCAATCGCGGTCTGACGGGTGGCGGTGTGGCCCTTCCCGATCCAGAACACGGCGGAATGAGCGGCGAGCCGCGCCGCGGCCAGCGCGATATGCATATTCGCCACCAGATGCTGTGCGGCCTGAAAGGACGCGATCGGGCGGCCGAATTGCTTGCGCGCCATCGTGTAATCGACGGTGCGCTGCAGCGCAGCTTCGCCGACACCGACGAGGTCCAGCGACAGCAACGCCACTGCGGCGTTGGCCACCCGGCGCAGGTCGTCGTCGGCCAGGCCCGCACCGTCGGCCCCGTCCAGCACCGCCGCCGGGTCAATCACCTCTACATCGTCGAACCCGATCCGGAAGGCGCGGTGCCCGCCCATCAACTGCAGCGGCTCGATCCACAGGCCCGCTGCGGCCAACGGCACGACGAACGCCATCACCCGCTCCTCTGGCGCGGCCGCCGACACCACGAGGTGATCGGCCAGGTCGGCGTCCGCGACGAAATCGACGGCGCCGCTGAGCCGCCAACCGCCCCAAGCCTCCGAACGCACACGCAGCGTCGGTGTGGTCACCGCGGCATCACGTG
>DASQSQ010000424.1:0-3976 GCA_035642315.1 Mycobacterium sp. | reverse complement strand
ATGTCGGTAAATCCGAGCCGACGGTACAACCGCCAGGCGCGATTGGCTTCGCCGTTGATCTCCGGGGTCGACAGCAGCACGTTGGCTTCGCCGCGGTCGGCAAGCAGCCGCCGCGCCAACGCTTCTCCGAGGCCACGGCCCTGTGCCCGGGGCGCAATGTGCAACTCGGTCAGCTCGAAGTAGCTGGCCATCAGGCTCGCGATCTCGGGGCCGGGGAAACCGCCACGTTGCAGCCCGAGCACGACTTGCTGTTGCCACCACTGATCGGGTGCGCCGCAGTAGCCGTAGGCCACACCGAGCAGGGGTGCGTCGCCCAGCTCGGCTGACGAGGGCGTGGCTTCGGCCGCAGTGTCGACTTCCACCGCGGCCACGGCCTGCCAACCACGCCGCCGGGTGTGCTCGAGCCACATGGCGGCGCGCTGATTTTCAGTGCCCCGGGGATAACGCATGGCGTCGACGTAAACGCCCAAGGCCTCTCCCAGACGCCGTTGCATGTCTTGCGGCGGCAGGTTGATGAGGAATGTCGCCAACTCGCGGGTCTCCTCGTCGGTCGTCCAGTGCCGTGCTCCCATCCCATTATCAGACGAGGCGGCGTTGCGTGGATCACCATGCGGCGCCGGTTACAATCGGCAACCGAAGCAGTGGTATGACGCTGATTGACCTCGTATCATTCTCATTAGTTGCCCACACAGCGGGTGGCTAGGTTTTATTGGTCTATCTGTATTCACGTACAGCTTTTCGGCAAGGAGGGACGAATGCCACTCTCCGATCATGAGCAGCGGATGCTCGACCAGATCGAGAGCGCTCTCTATGCCGAAGACCCCAAATTCGCCTCGAGTGTTCGCGGCGGGGGTTTGCGTGCGCCGACCGCACGGCGACGGCTGCAGGGCGTGGCGCTATTCGTCCTCGGCCTTGCGATGTTGGTCTCCGGCATCCCATTTAAGGCTGTCTGGGCCGGGCCTTTTCCGGTCCTGTCTGTCGTTGGCTTCATCGTGATGTTTGGCGGCGTCATGCTGGCCATCACCGGCCCGCGACTGTCCCGTCGGGGCGAGCGCCCCGGGTCCTCGGCGGGTGCGCGTCAGCGCCGAGGCAAGGGTGCCGGCGGTTCGTTCACCAGCCGCATGGAAGACCGGTTCCGCCGCCGCTTCGAGGAATAGCGCCAATACGGACGCAAGGGCAGCCCCTGGGCTGCCCTTTTTGTATTCGCGCCGGATGAGCCCGGTTCCTGTCACGCGGCGACACGCCTCATCTTGACCCACTGCGCCCCACATCTCCGATAAATCCCAGCTCATCGATGGTTTAAGCCGGTGATCGTCGACGCGACACCGGCACGGTCAAACTGCCCGAGTGGCCGAAAACCTGCTGAAACGACACCAATTAGCGATCTTCTTGCCGTTAAATGGGACGCAGTGGGGGATTGTGGGGTATGGTGGCGGAAGTCGAAAGGCGTGGAGGTGGCCAGATGTTTCTCGGCACCTACACACCAAAGCTCGACGACAAAGGGCGGCTGACGCTGCCCGCCAAGTTCCGCGACGCACTGGCAGGAGGGCTGATGGTCACCAAAAGTCAAGACCACAGCCTGGCTGTTTATCCCCGCGCGGAATTCGAGCAACTTGCCCGCCGGGCCAGCAAGGCATCACGAAGCAACCCGGAGGCGAGAGCGTTCCTGCGTAACCTGGCCGCCGCCACTGACGAACAGCATCCCGACGCGCAAGGCCGAATCACGTTGTCGGCCGACCACCGTCGCTACGCAAACCTCTCCAAGGACTGCGTGGTGATCGGATCGGTTGACTACCTAGAGATTTGGGATGCACAGGCCTGGCAGGAATACCAACAGACCCACGAAGAGAACTTCTCCGCAGCCAGCGATGAAGCACTCGGCGACATTATCTGAGGCGCGTGCCCGTGCACCGTGGCCTCTGCCCGAACCGACCCTGACGTTCTTCCCCAACGCCAGGTTCGTGCTGTCGGACAGGGACCTCGATGCAGGGGCACTTCGCACCTGTGCCGAGAGAGGTGTTGTCGTGGCTGATATCACAGGCGATTTCGGTCATGTGCCGGTCCTGCTCGACCGCTGCGTCGCACTGCTGCGCCCCGCGCTGACGCGGCACCATCCAGACGGATCAGGGGCGGTGCTGATCGACGCGACCATCGGTGCCGGCGGGCACGCCCAACGGTTCCTAACCGAGCTGCCCGGACTCCGGTTGATCGGCATCGACCGCGACCCGACCGCACTCGACATTGCCCGCGCCCGGCTGGCGCGTTTCGCCGACCGGCTCACCCTGGTCCAAACCCGGTATGACGGGATTGCTGCTGCTATCGACGAATCAGGCTATGCTGCAACGGAATCCATAGACGCGATCCTTTTCGATCTCGGCGTCTCGTCCATGCAGCTCGACCGCACTGAACGCGGCTTCTCCTATGCCCAGGACGCGCCGTTGGACATGCGGATGGACCCCACATCAGCGCTGACCGCCGCCGAAATCGTCAACGGCTACGACGAGGCTGCGCTGACCGACATCTTGCGCCGCTACGGTGAGGAACGCTTCGCCCGCCGCATCGCCGCGCACATCATCCGTCGCCGTGCGCGCGCGCCGTTCACCTCGACCGGCGAGCTGGTAGAGGTTGTCTACCAAGCGGTTCCGGCGCCGGCCCGGCGTACCGGCGGGCACCCGGCGAAGCGGACATTCCAGGCCCTGCGCATCGCGGTGAACGCAGAACTGGATGCCTTGCGAGACGCTCTGCCCGTCGCGCTGGATGCGCTGACCGTCGACGGACGCATCGTGGTGCTGGCGTATCAGTCGCTGGAGGACCGCATCGTCAAACGCTTCTTCACCGAGGCGGCGACTTCCAGCACACCGCCGGGTCTGCCGGTCGAACTTCCTGGACATGGACCGCAATTCACCTCGTTGACCCGCGGCGCCGAACGCGCCGGCGACGACGAGGTCCGTCAGAACCCGCGGAGTACCGCGGTGCGACTGCGTGCTCTGCAACGCGTTCAACCGGGCAATGAGGCAGCGAGGAGGGGCGGCCGATGAAAGCCAAGCGCGAAATGCCACCACCGCGCGGCGGCGATCGCCGACGCGGCCAGAGCAGCGCTACCCGAAGCACCGGGCGGCGTCCGGCCGACCCGGCGCCTGCGCGTCGCACTCGTCCCCGCCCCCCGAAAGCGTCAGCGCCGGCTCGTGAGCCGCGAACATCGCGATCGGCGCCGCAGACCACGCCGAACGCGCGGCCGGTCGATCGGCCGGCCAGGCCGAAGAGCGCCAGCCAGGCCAAGGCGCGAGCGAAGGCGCGGAAAGCCAAGGCGCCCAAGGTTGTTCGGCCTCCGCTGCGGGACCGTCTGCTCAACCGGCTGGCTTCGATCGACTTGCGGCCGCGCACATTGGCGGCCAAAGTGCCGTTTGTGGTGCTGGTCATCGGGTCCCTGGGCACCGGTCTGGGCCTCACGCTGTGGCTGTCCACCGACTCCGCCGAGCGTTCCTACCAGCTGAGCAGTGCCCGCCAAACCAATCGGCTATTGCAGGAGCAGAAGGAAGCACTCGAGCGCGACGTGTTGCAGGCGGAGTCCGCGCCGGCTTTAGCCGAGGCCGCCCGCGGCCTGGGGATGATCCCGACCCGGGACACCGCGCACTTGGTCCAGGATCCGACGGGGAACTGGATGGTGGTCGGCACCCCCAAGCCCGCCCAGGGCGTTCAGCCGCCGCCGCTTAATACCAAGCTGCCTGACGAAAAGCTGAAACCGCCTCCGGCGCCGGCGGTCGAGGTGCCCACACGGGTCCTGCCGGGCAACGGAGCCCCGGGTGTCCCGGTGGCGCCCGGACCCGACGTAATGGTCCGCACCCCTGACGGCGCCAGCACGCTCGGCCCGGAGCACTTCCCGTCACTTCCTGGCGCGCCGCAACTGCCCGCCGCCGGACTGGGACCCGTACTGCCGGCCGCCCCGGGTGTGCCGGCCGCGCCGGGTTTGGCGGCC
>DASQSQ010000423.1:0-2216 GCA_035642315.1 Mycobacterium sp. | reverse complement strand
GTGGAGGCGGTACAGCGGCGCTGCCAGTTCGATGAGGGTGATGTCAGGGTGATCATTCTGGAAGGCCAACCAATCCAGACGCCGAAGCAGTGGTATCGCATCGTCGACGCCAAGACCGGTCTGATCGAGGAAGGCTACGTCACCGTCGAAGACATGCTGGCCCGCCAGCCATGGCCGGAGCCCGACGACGAGTTCCCGGTCCACCTCATAACGGACCGCGCCGGCACTCAGCGCTCATGACGACGGCCGTTGTCGTCGGCGCCGGACCCAACGGGTTAGCCGCCGCAATCCATTTGGCGCGCAACGGTTTCGATGTGCAAGTGCTCGAGGCCGCGGAAACCATTGGGGGAGGCGCGCGATCAGGTGAGCTAACCGTGCCCGGTGTCATCCACGATCATTGTTCGGCGGCTCATCCGATGGGAGTCGGTTCACCGTTCTGGCAAGCAATTGACCTGGGTCGCTATGGGCTGACCTGGAAGTGGCCGGAGATCGACTGTGCGCACCCGCTCGATGACGGCACCGCCGGTGTGCTGTACCAGTCGATCGAAAAGACCGCCGCAGGCATGGGCTCCGATGACCGCCGATGGCGGCTCGCGGTGGGCGACCTCGCCACCAGTTTCGACGACCTGGGCCAAGACCTGTTCCGGCCGATTTTGCATGTTCCGCGTCACGTGATTCGGCTGGCCGCCTTCGGGCCCCGCGCGCTATTGCCGGCCACCGTGGTGGCCCGGTGGTTTCGCACCGAGCAGGCGCGGGCCGTCTTCGCCGGTGCGGCTGCGCACTTGTTCACCCGGCTGGACCGGCCAATGACCGCATCGTTGGGACTGTTGTTCCTGGCCAGCGGCCACCGGTATGGGTGGCCCGTCGCCGAAGGCGGCTCGGGGGCGATCATTGCCGCCCTGGCCGCCGCGCTGCGCGAGCACCGCGGTGCGATCACCACCGGCGTCACCGTCACCGGCCGCGGCGACATCCCGGACGCCGACGTCGTCATGCTTGACCTGAGCCCAGCCGGGGCAGTGCAGATTTACGGCGATGTCATGCCCGCCCGGATCAAGCGGTCCTATCGGCGCTACCGCGAGGGCTCGTCGGCGTTCAAGGTCGACTTCGCAATCGAGGGCCATATCCCGTGGACCAATCCGGACTGCGGTCGTGCCGGCATGGTCCATCTGGGCGGGACGTTCGCCGAGATCGCACGCTCCGAACGGCAGCGCGCCGAAGGCCGGATGGCCGATCACCCCTTCACCCTCGTCGGGCAGCAATACCTCGCCGACCCGTCGCGGTCGGCGGGCAACGTCAACCCGATCTGGTCCTACGCCCATGTGCCGTTCGGCTACGCCGGGGATGCCACCGCGGCGGTGATCGACCAGATTGAGCGGTTCGCGCCCGGTTTCCGGGATCGCATCATCACAACGGTCTCCAAGAGCACCGCCGAACTGCAGGCTTACAACCCCAATTACATCGGCGGAGACATCATCGGCGGCGCCAACGACCGGCTGCAGATGCTGTTCCGGCCGCGGGTGGCGATCGACCCCTACTTCACCGGTGTGCCCGGCGTTTACCTGTGCTCGCAATCCACGCCGCCGGGCGCCGGTATTCACGGGCTTTGCGGGTATCACGCCGCCCAGTCGGCGTTGCGCCGGCTCGGCGTGACCTAAACCACCGGATTCGCTCCGCATTGTCGCAGCTACTAGGCTGGCGGCGAGCAATCGTCAGCGACTAAGGAGAAACCAGTGACGGTGCGGGTTGGTATCAACGGCTTCGGTCGAATCGGACGTAACTTCTACCGGGCCCTGCTGACGCAGCAAGCCGAGGGCGCCAGCACCGACATCGAGCTGGTCGCCGTCAACGACATCACCGACAACGCCACGTTGGCGCATCTGCTCAAATTCGATTCGATCTTGGGCCGGCTGCCCTACGACGTCGGCCTGGAAGGCGAGGAGACCATCGTCGTCGGTGCCGCCAAGATCAAGTCGCTCGCGGTCAGGGAAGGTCCAGCGGCACTGCCGTGGCGTGACCTCGGTGTCGACGTCGTCGTCGAATCCACCGGCCTCTTCTGCGACGCCGCCAAGGCCAAAGGCCACCTGGACGCCGGTGCCAAGAAGGTGATCATCTCCGCGCCGGCCACCGACCCCGACCTCACCATCGTCCTCGGGGTCAACGACGACAAGTACGACGGCAGCCAGAACATCATCTCCAATGCGTCGTGCACGACGAAC